>CAZOGT010000001.1:0-827 GCA_964579015.1 uncultured Acidobacteriota bacterium
TGCATTGGATGATGAACGTTCCGAATACCGGCAATATGGAGCTGAGGGACTGGGAAGAATCGGGGACACTGCCTTCACAACGATGTTGGCAAAAAAATTCCTGCAGGAGAATGACGGTTCCGTTCGGCTGGCTCTCAGTTTTGCCCTCTACAACCTGGGAAGAGAGGAACACCTGGTGGAACTGGTTAAAGAGGTCCGGGGAGCGCAGGCCTATTCCTATCTCCTTGAGTTGCCGACCGAGCAGATAAAGCTGCTTTATCCCTATGCCCGGTCGGAAAGTAACGACAGGAAGGCGGAACTGCTCAAGATTATCGGATTGAGAGGGGATGAGACTGCGATTGAGTTCATCAGGGATTTCGTCAACCATGAAGATTCCGGTGTGGCCTCAGCCGCCAACCTGGCCACGCGGTATTTCAACAGCAGGTTTCGCTAATTATTATTCCCAGGCAATCAGGAGCGGAAGGAACATCCAGACATGAAAAACCTGATTCTTGGGGCCCATCTCTCAATAGCGGGCGGGATTCCCAGAGCTGCAGAATCAGCCGCGATGCTTGGATGTAACGCGCTTCAGATATTTGTGAAAAATCCCAGCCAGTGGGAAGGCAAGGAGAGCAGTGAGGAAGAAGAGGCTGAATTCAAGTCCCAGCTCCTGCAGCACGGAATCATAGATGTTGCCGCCCATTCCTCTTACCTGATAAACTTGGCGTCCCCGGATGAGCAGCTCAGGCAGAAGAGTGTTGCCGCCTTTATCGACGAGATCAGGCGCTGTGAACGGCTCGGAATCAGGTCACTGGTGATACACCCCGGATCCCATCGTGATCAAGGAG
>CAZOGT010000001.1:837-29417 GCA_964579015.1 uncultured Acidobacteriota bacterium
AGGAGAGGCAGAGGGCATAGAAAAAATCGTGGCTTCCCTGGACGAGGTATTGAAAGAGTCGGATGAAAGGGTCCGGTTATGCCTGGAAACCACTTCCGGTCAGGGCAGCTCGATCGGCCACCGCTTCGAACACCTGCGGGACATAATCAGCGGGATTTCCGCCCATCCCCGTATCAGTGTCTGCCTGGACACCTGCCATGTCTTTGCCGCCGGGTATGACATCAGGACAACACCGGGATATGAAAAAACCATGGAGGGATTTGCCTCAACCATCGGTTTCAACAGGCTTTCCCTCTTCCACCTCAATGACAGCCTTAAACCCCTCGGCAGCAGGGTCGACCGGCATGAGCATATTGGGCTTGGCTGCATCGGAGACAACGCCTTCAGAAATTTGATTACTGATCCCCGATTTGAGAAAATTCCAAAGATCCTTGAGACGCCAAAAGGCCGTGACGGGATCGGAGACCAGGAGAATCTGGCAAAGCTTAGAGCCTTTCACACCGGGATTGATCCTGCTGAATAATTATTAATTATTCTTCCCGTACTTAAGTTTACTTGAGAGGTTCAAACCTGTAATATTGTATCCGATTGAATCAGACAAAGAAGGGAATTGAAGGTGGTTAAACAGGAGATAGTAAATGCCGTTGCCGGAAACCTCGATATTACAAAGGTCAAAGCCGAAATGGCTGTTGACGCTTTTTTTATTGCAATGAAAGAGGCTCTTCAGTCCGGAGAACGAATCGAACTCAGGGGCTTTGGTGTATTCGTGGTAAAGCCCAGGAAAAGCGGGATAGGCAGAAACCCCAGGACCGGAGCTGAGGTTCCCATTACACCCGGAAAGACAGTTCGTTTTAAGCCGGGAAAAGAAATTCGCTGATTTTTTATTCTTTAAATAACATTGAATTATTCCATCAATGTTTCCTCTGGAAACAATTCCCCTGTAGAAAAAGAGGTTTTCAGAAAAAAGCGCCCTCCACTCAGGCTGGCGCTTTTTTTGTTCCTTCTGACAGCTTTGACAACCCTGTTTGCCGGCTACTCCCTGCACCTTACGTTTCTATACCAGGGGGGAGAAGCCCCGGCCGGGACCATCCTTTCAGGTCTGGCGGAAAATCCCCTGCTTCTCTTAAATGGAATTCCTTTTTCCGCCGCCCTGCTGCTGATCCTGCTTGCTCATGAGTCAGGGCACTATTGGAGTTGCCGCTATCACGGGATCAACTGCACGCTGCCCTATCTGATTCCTGCACCTCCTTTCGTGAACATGTTCGGCACCTTTGGCGCACTGATCAGGATCAAATCCCCATTTTTCAATCGCCGCCACCTTTTTGATGTCGGGATAGCCGGGCCGCTCGCCGGCTTTGCGGTCACGGTTCCGGTCCTGGTCGCCGGAATCCTTCTTTCCAATGAAGCGGTTATCACTGACCCGGGAGACGGGTATACCCTGCTGTTCGGGGAGCCTCTCCTGTTTAAGGCAGCGAGCCGATTATTCTTCAGCGGGCCAGGTGAAGCCATCAACCTGCATCCCCTGGGGTGGGCTGCCTGGATTGGAATGCTGGCAACCAGCCTTAACCTTCTCCCGGCCGGCCAACTGGATGGAGGCCATATCGTATACGCAGCCGCCGGCGCCCGTATCCATAAGACTGTATCTGCAGTTACCGCTGTCTTCCTCTTGCTGCTGGGGCTCTGGTCCTGGCCCGTTCTGGCCTATCTCCTGTTCGGGATACTCCTGCTTTTAATGAAACTTTCCCATCCCCCAACCCTATTTGATCACTACTCCCTGGATCGTAAAAGAATCCTGCTGGGAGTGGCGGCACTGATTGTTTTCCTGGTTACTTTCATCCCGGTCCCAGTGCAGATTGCCGGTACACCCTGAACTCCAATGTGGTATAAACTTATCTCTGCTGAATTGACGAAAACCGGTCCAGGGACCATTTCGGGCAGAGGAGTGAACCAGGGAATACTCCCGACGCCGGAGCATTTATAATGGGTGTAAAACCAGACAAGTGGATCATTGAACTGGCGAAAAGCCGGGGCATGATTGAGCCTTTTCAGGAAAAATTACTGCGTAAGGGATGCATCTCTTACGGCCCGTCTTCTTACGGCTACGATTTCAGGCTTGATCGGGAGTTTAAAATATATACGGGCGGCGCGAATAATGAAATCGACCCGAAAAAACTTGATGAACGTCTTTTTCAGGATCATGTTGGCGATTCGTGCACTGTCCCTCCCCACTCTTTTGTCCTCGCCAAATCCCTTGAATATTTCCGAATACCAAGAGAGATCCTGACCATATGCACCGGCAAATCGACCTACGCCAGATGTGGAATCTTTGTAAACGTGACTCCTTTTGAGCCTGAGTGGGAAGGTTACGTGACCATGTCGATATCCAATCTCGGGCCAAGCCCGGTTCGAATATACGCCTGCGAAGGGATTGCCCAGCTGATTTTCCTGGCTGCAGACGAGATATGTGATGTCTCCTATCGGGACAGAAAAGGCAAGTACCAGGCCCAAAAAAAAATCGTTTTTTCCATGGTCGATAAGGCGTGATATGCTGCAATATCTGAATCTTCAGGAAAGGCGCTTTTTCGCAATCCCGGCCTTTAAGGCCTGCCCCTTGATTTCGGGCTTGCTTATCATCGTTGTCTTTATTGCAGGCTGCGGATACCGTGTCCACAAGGGCTCTCCGGCTCTGCCCCCCGGGAAAATCCTGGCGGTTGAGTCGTTCCAGAACCAGACCGCCTATTATAAACTCGACCAGGTCTTTACCCGGGCCATGATAAACGAAATGGTTCGGGCTACTGATTACAGGATAATCTCTGAAAATTCAGGCGCCGATGCAGTGCTCAAGGGTGCCATAAGAAGCCTGAGAACCAGCCCGGTAACCTTCAGTAAGAGCAGCTTCGCCTCCACGTTCCTGGTCACTGTCAACGCCAGTGTCCAGCTTACCGACAGCGCAACCGGAGAAATCCTCTACGAAAACAGTAACGTCCTGTTCAGCGAACAATACGTAATTAACACGGATGTGGAAAATTTTTTCTCGGAAATGAACCCTGCCTTGATGCGCCTGGCCGAAGATTTCTCCAGCACCGTAGTCTCGGCAATTCTGGAGGACTACTGATTTTTTCAGTAATGGACTCCGCAGACCAGTCCCGCCGCGCCGGGCCGTTCAGTGGAGAAAGCCAGGGTTATGACTTGACAACTCCCGGCTCCGAAAACAGAATCATAATCAGGAAAGGGCATCCGTAGATGGAATTGGCGGAATTCTTTAAATCATGCAGGAATCCCGGACCGGTTTACCTGATTGCGGCCCGGGACCAGTTCTGCTCACGTAAAGTGTTCGATTTTTGTGAACAGCAAATAGACCCATCAGCGCGCTCATTTGACTGGGAGGTCTATGATCTGGGGGAAGGAAGGAAAGAGGATATCCCGGCCCTGCTTAACAGCATCCGGACCGGCCCCTGGATCAGTACGCACCGCTGGATATATGTCCGTAATGCCGACGCTGCTGAAAACGAACTCCTCCCCCTCCTCAAAGATCCGGTGGAATCGACTGTTCTGATACTGGAATACCGCAAAAAACCAAAAAAATGGACTGGGCTTCCGACTGTTGAGACTTCCGGCAGCAAGGGAATCGGGTGGGTAAAGGCAAGGGTTCGCCAGGAAAACTATGCGATTGAGGGCCAGGCCGCCGCTCTTCTGGTTGAACTTGTCGGAGAGGAGCCGGACACGCTTGAGGGAGAACTGGAAAAACTGTTTAACTGGGACCCGTCCGGGAAGAGGATAACAGCCGACGCAGTTCTCTCGGTAATATCTGAAATCAGGGAATCAGAAATTTTCGACCTGATCACCGCACTCGCCGGACAGGACCGCGGAGCAGCCCTGAAAACTGCCGGGAGGCTCCTGGAGAGCGGGACAACTCCCCATCAAATAATTCCCCTGCTCTACTGGAATTTCAGCCGGCTCCTGGTCGCCAGAGAGCGGCTGAATCAAGGTGTCCCCTTTATCAACCTGCTCAGGGAGCTGAAAATATGGAGCTATCGCAATAGGGAGAGGGAAGTCCGGGAGCTTTCAGTGGATTTTCTTTCCGGGCTGCTCCTGAGAATACGAAAGGCGGACCGGATGAGCAAATCAACTTCGATTCCTCCAAGGCTTCACCTGGAAAAGCTTATTGTTGACACACGGAGGACATGAGCCTTATAATTCGCGCTTCCAGGTAATCTGGAACACAAAAACCGAATCCAGCAATTTTTTACTAAGGAGTTTTACAAAATGGCCAATACTCGTTCTGCTCTTAAACAGATGCGGCAGAGCCAGACAAACCGGTTGAGAAATCGCAGCAGGCTATCCAGGATGAGGACTGCCATCAGGCAGTTCAGGGCAAAAGTCGGAGAAGGGAACATGGAAGAAGCAGAAGCCATGCTGCCGAAGATCTACTCAGTTATTGATAAAACAGCCCAAAAGGGCATTATCGAGAAAAACACTGCAGCCAGGTATAAAGCCCGGCTGACCAAGAAAATCAAATAATTTTCCTCCGCCTTCTGGAACCATCAATTCCGCCGAGGTCCCTACTTGAAAAAAATTGTTCTTCCTGAAAAGGGTGCTGAAATCCTCTTTGACAGCAAGGATGAGAATATTCTTCTGCTCGAAAACCTTTTTGACGTGAGGATCAGCGCCCGCGGAGAGCATATCTCGATTGAAGGGAATGACGACGGGGTCAAGAGAATTGCTGAAATCCTGAGCGATTTCTCCGACTTGATCTCGGGGGGAGTTTCCATTGAAAACGGTGAACTGCGCAATGCTTTTCGCCAGATAGCACTTGAGTCGGCTAAAAGTCTCCATGATCTGTTTCCCAAAAAAATTTCCATAAAGACCCCTCTCAGGGAAGTGGCCCCCAGATCAATCAACCAGATAAGATACCTCCAGGAAATCGAAAGAAACGATCTCGTTTTCGGAATCGGTCCGGCCGGGACCGGGAAGACATACCTGGCAGTAGCCATGGCGGTTTCCTTGCTGGTATCCAAGGCGGTACGACGGATAATCCTCGCCCGGCCGGCTGTTGAAGCCGGGGAACGGCTGGGCTTCCTGCCGGGAGATATGCAGGACAAGGTCGATCCGTTTCTCCGTCCCCTTTATGACGCCCTTTACGACATGCTTGATTCTGAACGGGTCCAGAAAATGATGGAATGGGGAGTGATTGAAGTTGCGCCAATCGCATTCATGCGCGGCCGGACCCTGAGTGACTCATTTATCATTCTGGATGAGGCCCAGAATGCTACCAGTGAACAGATGAAGATGTTTCTGACCAGGCTCGGAATCAACTCCAAAACCATCATCACCGGCGACATAACCCAGATCGACCTGCCGAGGGGCCAGACCTCAGGGCTGGTCGAATCATCCAGAATACTCAAGGGCGTTGAAGGTATCGCATTCTGCCATTTCGACAAACGTGATGTCGTCCGCCATCACCTTGTCCGCCTGATCGTCCAGGCATACGAAGAAAACAGCTGATCAGCAACTGCCTGCCGTCCGGCAGAAATCAAGGCGGGATCGTCTTAACCCTGGGAGAGCCTCGAGGGGTATTACGGTTGAGTGGTTGAGTGACTGATACACCCACTTTATTCGTAACAACTGCCAGATTGGCTATCATCGCTGCATGATTCTCCGGTATACTCAGTTACAGGTATGGAAAACATTGTTGTTTTGTGCGGCGGGAGATCAGCGGAACACGAGATCTCAATCATTTCCGCCCGCGCGGTTGCCAAGGGCCTTATTGAGGCCGGATACAGTGTCCAGATTCTGGGAATCAACAAGCAGGGCCGGTCTTTCAACGCAGCTGAAACTTCCGTAATGCTGGAAATGCCGGAAGGAAACCGGCTGCAGTACCCGGAATGCTCCAACTGGATTGCATGGCTGTCACTGATCAAGGATTCATCCCCCGTCGTATTTCCGGTATTGCATGGTCCTTACGGTGAAGATGGCACTGTACAGGGCCTACTTGAGCTTCTTGATCTTCCTTACGTGGGAGCCGGGGTTTGCGGGTCGGCCGTGGCAATGAACAAAATCCACACCAAGGAAATCCTGAAATCTTACGGCTTGCCGGTCCTTCCCTGGATCTCAATATCAAGAAAAGAGGCGGCCGAAGGCTTTGATCCCTCCAGGCTGTTGGACGAAAAATTTGGCTACCCGGTCTTCGTTAAGCCCGCCAACATGGGCTCCTCGGTTGGAATAAGCAAAGCAGCAGACCCCATAGCCCTTAACAAAGCGGTAACCAAAGCATTCCGTTACGATGAACACGTCCTGATCGAAAAAGGAATAGAAGCAAGAGAAATCGAATTGTCGGTCCTGGGCTTTCACCCGCCGAGGGTCTCCATTCCCGGTGAAATTATCCCGGGTGACGAATTCTACAGTTATGAGGCTAAATACCTTTCTGAAGAAAGCCGTCTGATTATTCCAGCTCCCCTTGAGGATCATCAGAAAGAGAGGCTGAACGTTTTAGCCGGAGCTGTATTCAGTTATCTTCAGCTTGAGGGTATGGCCAGAATTGATTTTCTTGTTGAACGGGCAAATGGCGACATCTGGATAAATGAACCCAATACCATTCCCGGCTTTACCCGGATCAGCATGTATCCAAAATTATGGGCAGCCGGCGGCATGGCATTCCCGGAACTGATGCGCGCCCTGATAAAGCTGGCTTTGCAGCGCTGGGAAAAGCGAAGGTTGATTGAGGTTGACCGATGAGTTTTCTCGTTTCTCAGGGCTTTGTCTCTTGTTAATGTTTGGTAAAATATCGGTATGGTAATTGACACGGTTAACAGGGCAGGAACGATAAGAACGGGCAATGAGGCGGCTGGGCCGCAGGCCGGTTTAAATCGCCTCAAAGGGTGGGGAAAACTCAATCGTTCAGGCCTTGTTACTTTTCAGGAGAACAGAATATGGATGAAAAATCTGCCAGAGAGTACTTGTTAAAAAACGATCCCAAATTCCAGGAACTGGCCTCGAGACATCGTGAATACGAAGACAAACTGGCAACATTCGCTGAGAAAAGAATTCTGACATCCGATGAGCAGGTAGCTGAAGTGCAAATAAAAAAGGAGAAGCTTGCCGCCAAGGATTCAATGCAGGAAATGATATTGAAGCTTTGCAGGTAACATCTGAACTCCCTGTTCAAATCTATTTCAAAAAGCTGGAAACGTAATCTGCACACCGTCAGTGGAGATAAGGATCAGGCGGGCAGAGAGGTCGACCAGCAAGCCGGGTATTATTTGATAAAAGGCCGGTGATTTAAGGTTTATTTTGTTCATCCCCACATTTCTGATACTATTCAGATTCAGGATACGGTGTTCCCTGTTGCTTAGTGTCCAGGGAAAAACACACTGCCTGTCAAGAAGGGCTTATGGCTAAAGACGCATACAGATTTTTGATTCCCCTGTTTGCCGTAACCATCATTTTTTTCGTGTTCAGCCTCTGGTCTTATCCATTTTTCCTGATTCCGGCGGTTCTTGTTTTTCTGTTCTCAATATTCGTTGCTTTTTTCTTCAGGGACCCTGAAAGAGAGATTGACCCCGGCAATAATACGATTGTCAGCCCGGTAGACGGGAAAGTGGTAGGCATTCAGCAGGAAGACGAGGGTTTCAGAATTTCGATTTTCCTGTCCGTTTTCGATGTGCACGTAAACCGGGCGCCGATCAGCGGAAGGATTGTCCGCCAGAAATACCGCCCCGGTAAATTCCTGGTGGCATGGGATGAGAGAGCTTCAGTTGAGAACGAGCAGGTCCAGATGACATTCGAAGGCATCAAAACCATCAGAGTATCGCTTATTGCCGGGATAATTGCCCGGAGAATCATCCCCTATACCAGGCAAGGAGACACGGTTGCCAAAGGGGACAGAATCGCCCTCATACGTTTCGGAAGCCGGGCCGATGTTTTCATACCGGCTGACTGTTCTGTAGTTGCAGTGCAAGGTGATCGCGTAAAAGGCGGTATAACGGTACTGGCAACAACTGGAGAGTAGATTTGCTGGACAATGAAAGCCAGAGCAAAAGGTCCCGCCTGGTAAAGAGGACCCGAAAACTACGCCGTACGGTGTTCATAATTCCTTCCCTGTTTACTGTGGGAAACGTTTTCGCGGGTTTCTATTCAATCATTGCAACCTACCATGGAGAATATAACCGGGCCGCACTGGCCATTGGGATAGCCGTCGTTCTTGACGGATTGGACGGAAGAATCGCCAGAATGACGGGAGCGACAAGCGATTTCGGTCTGCAGCTTGATTCCCTGGCGGACATAGTCAGCTTCGGGGTCGCCCCTTCTGTTCTGATCTATGCCTGGGGTTTCGAAGATCTTGGGAATTTTGCCCGTTTCTCTGCTTTTCTCTTCCTTATTTGCGGCGCCATGAGGCTTGCCAGATTCAATGTTCAGACCCTGGAAATGAAACACTTCGTCGGCATGCCGATCCCCGCAGGGGCCGGCATGATTGCCGCGATAGTCCATTTCTTCGGGAGCCCTCCCAACTCCCTGCTTGCCAACTCCCTGCTGGTTGGGATGACCTATTTCCTGGCCCTGCTGATGATCAGTTCCATCCGCTTTTTCTCCTTCAAGAAGCTCCATTTAAGCAAGGGCAAATCCCACCTCAATGTGTTGGGCCTGGCAGTGATCATTGCGGGAATTGTATTCTATTCAGAAATAGTGCTGCTGATTATAGCTTCAGTCTACGCCTTAAGCGGCCTGGCCGGAAGGCTGGTGCAAGAGGTGAGAAGGCTTATGGGGAAGGCTCCTGATCACACTGATGACAAAACCTGAGATGGTTGGCGCAGAGTTTCCTTATTACTGATTACCCCTTCCTGTCCCCCACATTGAAACGAAAGGTTTAACATATTGAACGCCATTAAAATAGTAAAAAAGCCGGGAATCCTGCTGGCAGGTCTTTGCCTGATATTCTGCTTTGCAGGTTGTTCTGCCGACAAAGCACCTCGCGCTTCTGGAGAAGAGGTCATTATCCATACGGTGATGTTTTCCCTTAAAACATCTCCAGACTCAGAAGAAACCAGGAATTTTCTGAGGGACGGCAAGGAAATCCTGACAGCAATTCCGGGTGTTGAAAATTTTGAGGTTCGGAGGCAGGTGAGCGCCAAGAACAGCTTCCAGTATGGATTCTCAATGCATTTTGCAGATAGTGCTGCTTTCGAGGAATATTTGAACCACCCGCTGCATGTCAGTTTCGTCAGGGAAAGGTGGGAAAAAGAGGTTTCCGGGTTTATGGAAGCGGACTACAAAGCTTATCCTCTTGACTGAACTTCCCCCAAGGCCGTCCCGGCGGCGGACTTGATGCAGGAGCCCTGTTGCGGCAGCCGGAGGATCCCAGCCCGGAAATGCCGGGGGCCGTCCCAAGGAAAATGCAACGATGCACCATTCGTATGAAGCCCTTACCCTGAGGACCTATAATTTCTCAGAAGCAAACAAAATTGTTTCCTTCCTCACCAGCAGGCAGGGCATCCTGCGGGGAGTGGCCTATGGGGCTGGAAAATCAAAAAGCCGTTTCGGGGGGGGATTGGAGCCCCTGACGCGAGTCCGGATCCTGGTGCGCAGAAATGAAAACCAGGACCTGGGTACTATTGAAAACTGCGAGCTGATCAAGGCCCTGCCTTTGCATGAACTGGACTTCGAACAGAGCCTGCATGTCAGCTACTTTGTCGAGCTGCTCACTGAATTCGCCAGGGAAGAAAATGACAGCTCCCAGCTGTTCCGGCTGATGAACGCAGTGCTGGATGTCTATCCAGAAATACCCGTCAGGCAGCTGGCAAGGTATTTTGAACTGTGGCTGCTGAGACTTGAGGGAGTCCTCCCGGCACTGGGCAGTGTAGTCAGCAAAGAGCTGGCCCTTAAGACCCTGCAAATTCTGAAACAGCCCCCTGAGAACCTTAAAATCACGTCCTGGAATCCCCCGGAATTGCGACAATTAGAAAACACCACCCAAAAACTGATAGAATACCATCTCGAAAAACCACTGAAAACAGTCAGAATGCTTAAGGAGTTGTTATAGGGAGAGAGATTAGCCCGACCGTCCCTGGATCAACTTGAATATTCAATGCACTCATAGATTAGGCTTAGATCCCAATGCGCACTTTTCAGGAAGTCATACACACATTACTGGAATACTGGATGGATTACGGCTGCGTTATCCAGCAGCCCTATGATGTCGAGGTCGGAGCGGGCACCATGCACCCGGAGACCTTTCTCAGGGTCCTGGGGCCGCAACCCTACAACGTAGCCTATGTTCAGCCTTCAAGGCGTCCGGCTGACGGCAGATACGGGGATAATCCCAACAGGGTGTACAAACATCACCAGCTCCAGGTGATCCTGAAACCTTCCCCGGACAATATCCAGGACATATACCTTGGGAGCCTCAGGGCGCTGGGTATCAACCTCGAGAAAAATGACCTCCGCTTTGAAGAGGACAACTGGGAAAGTCCGACGCTTGGGGCATGGGGAATCGGTTGGCAGGTGCTCCTGAACGGACTGGAAATCACCCAGTTCACCTATTTCCAGCAGGCTGGAGGCATTGACCTCTTCCCCATTTCGGGGGAAATAACCTATGGACTGGAAAGGATTGCAGGATTCATCTTTGGTAAAGACAGCATCTATGACCTTGACTGGTCCTCCCAAAGCACCTACGGAGACGTTCGAAAAAAAGAAGAAATAGAATTTTCCAGATACAGTTTCGCAGTTGCTGATAAAGACCTGCTTTTCAAGTTATTTGACCTCTACGAACAGGAAAGCCTCCGCTGCCTGGAATCTGACTGCCTTCTCCCGGCCTATGACTATTGCCTGAAGTGTTCCCACGCATTCAATCAACTGGACAGCAGGGGGGCAATAAGCGTTACTGAAAGGGTCGGAATTATCAACAGGGTCAGAAATCTGGCAGTGAAAGTTGCGCGGCGTCATGTGGAGGAACTGGTATGAATAACAGATTCCTCTTTGAACTGGGAACCGAAGAGATCCCGGCAGGCATGATCGAACCCGCCATGGAACAGCTTGAATCGCTCTTTGCTTCCCGCCTTCAGGAATATCGGCTTTCATGGGACATTATTAAGGCCTGGAGCACTCCGAGAAGGCTTGCCGTTCTTGTCGAAGGCCTACCCGACAGCCAGGAAGACCAGGAGGAAGTCATCACCGGCCCTCCGGCCTCGGTTGCTTTTGATGAGGAGGGGAACCCCACTCGGGCAGCCGGGGGATTTGCAAAAAAACAGAATGTCAGCCTGGATGCCCTGGCCAGAGTTTCAACGGATAAAGGAGAATATGTCAGCGTCCGGAAATTAACCAGGGGCCGCACAGCCCCGGAGATTCTCAGTGAAATTCTGCCTTCGATAATCAGTTCACTCAACTGGACCAAGAACATGTACTGGACTGAAAGCCGGTTTCGGTTCATCAGGCCTCTGCGCTGGTTCACTGCCTTGTGGAATGACCAGATCGTGCCCTTCTCTTTCGAAGGAATAGACTCCGGCCGGAAAAGCCGCGGCCACAGGTTCCTGGGAAAACCCGAATTTGAAATTGACAGAGCTGAACACTACGCCGAGATGCTCAGAGACAATTTTGTAATTGCCGATCCCCTGGAAAGAAAAAGAATCATAACCGCGGGGCTGGCCAGGGAATCCGGGAACCTCGAGCTTGTCGAGGATCAGGGCCTGCTGGAAACAGTGGTGCAGCTGAACGAATTTCCTTCGGTAATACTCGGAGGATTTGATCGGAAGTTCCTGGAAATCCCCGGAGAAGTGCTGGTTACGATAATGAGGTTCCACCAGAAATACTTCTCTCTCTCGAACAGGGACGGCAACCTTGAACCGTATTTCCTGACCGTGATCAACACTGACGGCGATCCTGACGGAGAAATCAGGTCCGGACATGAAAAGGTCCTGCAGGCCCGCCTTGAGGACGGGGCCTTTTTCTGGAAGGCCGACCAGAATACAAGGCTTGAGGAGCGGGTCAAATCCCTGGAGGCTGTGATTTTTCAGGAAAAGATGGGATCCTACCTGGACAAGACTGAGCGGATTACCGGCATCTGTGCCTCCCTTGGCGAGGAACAGGTCGGCCTTACAGAGGCTGCCCGGCTCTGTAAGGCTGATCTTACCACTGAAATGGTCAGGGAACTGACGGAACTGCAGGGCATCATGGGGGGACTGTACGCCCGCGAGGAAGGTTATCCGGAAGAGGTGTGGAGAGCTATCTACGAGCACTATCAGCCGGTAACTCTCGAGGACGCTCTGCCGGGAAGCCTCAACGGTAAACTGCTGTCCCTGGCTGACCGGCTCGATACCCTGGCCGGATGCTTCAATATTGACATTCTTCCCAGCGGATCGAGTGATCCGTTCGGGTTAAGGCGACAGGCGCAGGGCCTGGTACTGCTGCTCAAGGATCTCAGGCTCGAATTCTCAATTGAAGAATTGATTTCTACGGCCCTGGCCAATTTCCCTGTGAATGACAGGGGATCCCGGGAGACAACCAGGAGGCTCAAAGATTTTATTGAACAGAGAATCCAGTTTCTGCTCCAGCGGGACGGCATACCTCTTGATGTTGTCCGGGCCGTGCTGTCAGCAGGCTGCTCCTCGGTTCACGATGTATGGGACCGTGCTTCAGCTCTTCAGGAAATCAGGGTCGAACCGGATTTCGAAGCACTGGCTGCTGCGTTTAAGAGAAGCCGCAACATCCTGGAGCAGGGAAATCCAGCTATCCTGGTAAGGGAAGGACTTCTTTTAGAAGAAGCGGAGAAGAACCTCTACCACGGCTTTTCGGAGATTGAACCCGTTATCCGTGAACTGGTCAGTAAACACGAATATCTTGAGGCCCTGAAGACCATTGCCTCAATCAGGAACTCAGTGGACAGGTTCTTTGACGAGGTCATGGTCATGGTGGAGGACCAGGATATCCGTAACAACCGTATGGCATTATTAAGGACCATTACTGAAAGGGTCCTTTCAATAGCCGACATATCAGAGATTGCCCACTAAAAAGGATTGAGATTGACATGATTGGACAAAATGTGAAAATCGCCCCTGTAGAGGGCAAGCTGGGGGTCCTGCTGGTTGGACTTGGCGCAGTCAGCACAACCTTTGTCGCCGGAGTGGAGGCCGTGAAAAAAGGACTGGGTAAGCCTTACGGCTCACTGACCCAGATGGGAACCATTCGACTGGGGAAACGTACCGAGAACCGTACACCCTTGATTTCAGATTTTGTTCCACTGGCTCCGATTGAAAATATCGAGTTTGCTGCCTGGGATATTTTCGAAGACTCCGCTTATGATGCCGCACTCAATGCCGGGGTCCTTGAAAAAGAGCTCATTGAAAACCTTAAGGATGAGTTGTGTGCCCTGAAGCCCAATAAGGCTGTTTTCGACCGCAGATATGTAAAGCTGCTTGACGGAACCTATGTCAAGCAGGGCAAAAACAAAATGGACCTTGCCGAGCAGCTGATGGACGATATTAGAACATTTAAAAAGGAGAAGGGCGTGGGATCCCTGGTGATGATCTGGTGCGGCAGCACCGAGATCTTCATCAAGCCTTCCGAAGTGCACCAGAGCATGGAATCTTTTGAAAAAGGCCTTCGGGAAAATGACGACAATATCCCGTCAAGCATGATTTATGCCTATGCAGCCCTGCAGATGGGCATCCCCTTCGCCAACGGGGCGCCCAACCTTACCATCGATATTCCCGCAATGCGCGATTTTGCCATGGAAAGGCAAATACCCATCTGCGGCAAGGACTTCAAAACCGGCCAGACAATGATGAAGACCATCCTCGCTCCCGGCCTCAAATCCAGGCTTCTCGGCCTTTCCGGATGGTTTTCCACCAACATCCTGGGCAACCGGGACGGAGAAGTGCTGGATGATCCCGAATCCTTTAAAACCAAGGAAGAAAGCAAGCTGTCCGTACTCGAGCACATCCTCCAGCCTGACCTCTATCCCGAGCTTTACGGCGATATCTACCACAAGGTCCGAATCAATTACTATCCCCCCAGGAGGGACAATAAGGAAGGATGGGACAATATCGACATCTTCGGATGGCTGGGATACCAGATGCAGATCAAGATTGACTTCCTCTGCCGCGACAGCATCCTCGCCGCACCCCTGGCCCTGGATCTGGTAATCTTTCTGGATCTGGCCAGGAGAGCCGGGATGTACGGGGTCCAGGAATGGCTCTCCTTCTATTTCAAGAGTCCCATGACTCCGCTTCCCGCATTATATCCGGAACATGATTTGTTTATTCAGTTGATGAAACTTAAAAACACCCTCCGCTACCTGCGCGGAGAAGACCAAATTACACATTTGGGATTAGATTATTACGACTAAAGATAAGGAGTAAAAATGTCAGAAAAGTGGGTTTATTTATTCGAAGAAGTTGAAGCTGCCGAAAAGAAAGTAGGCGGCGATTGGGAAGACGTAAGAACCTTTCTTGGCGGAAAAGGCGCCAACCTGGCCGAAATGACGCGCATCGGAGTCCCGGTGCCACCAGGATTCACGGTGACAACCGAGGCCTGCCTCACCTACCTGAAGCAGGGAGAGTCTTTGCTTGAGGAAATCCTGGACCAGGAGAAAAAGGCCATGAGCCGGGTTGAAAAACTGACCGGGAAAAAATTTGGAGACAACGAAAATCCCCTCCTGGTCTCCTGCCGTTCCGGCGCGAAATTTTCAATGCCCGGAATGATGGATACAGTCCTTAATATCGGCCTAACCGACGAAGCCGCCGAAGGCATGATCAAGCTCACCGGGGACGAGCGTTTCGTCTATGATTCCTACCGCAGGCTGGTCCACATGTTCGGATCCGTTGTACTCGGAATTCCCGACGACGCCTTTGAGGAAGCACTCGATGACCTGAAAAAGGAAGCAGGCGTTAAAAACGATCTCGACCTGACGGCGGAACAGTGGAAAGCGCTTACCGACACCTATAAAGAGATTACCCAAAAGGAAAAAGGCTTCCCATTCCCCCAGAATCCCTACGAACAGCTTAAGCTGGCTACAGAGGCGGTATTCAAGAGCTGGAACGGCAAGCGGGCCATTGACTACCGTAATGCCGCCGGAATCTCCCACGACCTCGGGACCGCCGTAAATATCCAGACCATGGTGTTCGGAAACATGGGAGAAGGATCAGGAACCGGCGTTGCCTTTACCAGGAATCCCTCCACAGGCGAAAACAAGCTTTTTGGCGACTACCTGTTGAACGCCCAGGGTGAGGACGTAGTGGCCGGAATCCGCAACGCGGAAGACATTTCGCGGCTGAACCAGGAAATGCCTGAAGTGTACAAGGAATTCAGTGACATCTGTGACAAGCTGGAAGAGCATTACAGCGATATGCAGGACGTCGAGTTCACCATTGAAAGGGGCAAACTTTGGATGTTGCAGACCCGCAACGGCAAACGTACTGCCGCTGCTACAGTCAAGATTGCCGTAGACATGGTCGAAGAAGGGCTCATTGACCAGAAACAGGCCGTGTTGCGGGTCAACCCCGGTGATGTTGATTTCCTGATGCATCCCAGGTTCGAAGAAACCGCCAAGCAACAGGCCAAGGATGAAGGTAAATTTCTTACCAAGGGCGTGAACGCTTCGCCCGGCGCTGCTGTGGGAATCGTTGCTTTCGACGCTGATCTTGCTGAAGAGTGGGGCAAATCGGGTAAGGATGTAATCATGGTCAGGCCCTTCACCAAGCCTGATGACGTACATGGAATGCTGGCCGCCAAGGGTATCCTGACCAGCGAGGGCGGAGCCACCTCCCATGCCGCGGTTGTCGCCCGCCAGTTCGGCGTGCCCTGCATAGTCGGTGCCGGAGAAGTTGAAATCAACTCTGCTGCCAGGACCTTCACAGCAAAAGGCAATACTGTCAAGGAAGGCGACTGGCTGTCCCTGGACGGTGCTACGGGTGAAGCATACCTGGGACAGATCCCCACCGTGGCACCCAGGTTCGAAGACCAGACTGATCTCATCAAGATCCTCTCCTGGGCGGATGACTTCCGACGCCTGATGATCTGGGCAAATGCCGACTACCCGAAAGATGCCGAAAGGGCCCGTACCTACGGAGCCCAGGGAATCGGCCTCTGCCGGACCGAACATATGTTCTTTGAAGAAGAGCGGCTCCCCATCGTCCAGAGAATGATCCTGGCTGAAAATGACGAAGACCGCCAGGCCGCCCTGGATGAACTGCTCCCCATGCAGCGCTCCGATTTCGAAGGCATCTTCAAATCAATGGATACCCTGCCGGTTATCATCCGCCTGATTGATCCTCCTCTCCATGAGTTCCTGCCTGAAGCTGAAGAACTCCTGGTTGAAGTCACCACGATGAAAGCCAAGAACATAGTCGAAGGCCTGGCGGAGAAGGAAGAACTGCTGGCCGCTGTCAAGGCCCTCCACGAAAGCAACCCCATGATGGGAATGCGCGGAGTCCGGCTCAGCATCACCATGCCCGGCCTCGTAAAAATGCAGGTTCGCGCCATTTTTGAAGCTGCCTGCAACCAGGCCAAGAAAGGCATCAAGGTCAAACCGGAGGTGATGATTCCGCTGGCCGGACACGTGAACGAACTAAATGCCATTCAGCCGACCCTGGAAAAGATCGCCAGGGAAGTCATGGATGAAAAGGGCATTGAAGTCGCCTACAAGTTTGGGACCATGATCGAGATTCCGCGTGCGGCCGTTACAGCCGATGAGATCGCCGGCGTGGCTGAGTTCTTCTCATTCGGGACCAATGATCTCACGCAGATGACCTTCGGTTACTCCCGTGACGATGCTGAAGCCCGCTTCCTCATCACCTACATTGACCAGGGCGTCCTGCCTGAAAATCCGTTCCAGAGTATTGACCAGAACGGTGTCGGACAGTTGATGAAAATGGCGGTTGAAAAAGGCCGCGGCGCCCGCCCGGACCTGGAAATCGGAATCTGCGGTGAGCATGGCGGAGACCCCAAGTCCATCGCTTTCTGCCATGGCCTTGGACTCAACTACGTAAGCTGCTCCCCCTTCCGGGTACCGCTGGCCAGGCTGGCCGCAGCCCAGGCTGCTCTTAAATCATAATTACGGTATCCCGTAAACCCGAAAGGCCCGTGAACTCCCCGTTCATGGGCCTTTTTTTTATATGCGGTCCGTGTCCGGAGGATCAGCCGGCTCTCCGGGGTGGAGATCAACATCCTTCGGGGCCGCATCAGCCGGGCCCGTCCTGCTTCTTCACCCCTGCCGCTTTTCCACCGGGCCTGAACAGGATGAAGCTGATCGGGCCAAACTGAGCGGATCGCATTACCTCCTCTCCGGGCACCGCGCAGGTTAAGGGAGGCAGATTATACCAGCCTGTGGACATCGCCCAGACAGGCTCATCAGCTTCAACCCTCCCTTCATCTGCCATGAGGCGGGCAAAAGACCCCAGATTACGGCTGTCAAATTTCCAGCTCTTCATTACCAGGCGGTCCGGCCCTCCATCCCCCAGGTAGTATTCCAGCTCCAGGGAGGCCTGGCCGTCGACCAGGAGAGGTGTTCCCTCCGGGATTTCCTCAGCCAGGAATTCCAGGGCCCTGGTCATTTCTTCACGGGGCAGCGTTGCAGGATGGTTGGCAGGTGCCGCTTCAGGGCGAGCTGCGGTCCACATCAGCCATGCCGGGGCGATGATGCTCAAAAGGACGGCGGCAGCCGCCGGATACTTCACCAGCCTGAACAGGGAAAAGGAGACGCCGGCTGCAACGAAAGGTATCAGGTAACTGGCATGGCGCCCCCCTGTCAGGGGAAGAAGGTCAAGGAGAGAGCCGGCGGATCCCAGGAACAGGGGCGCTGCCAGCAGCAGTGAGATGTCGCGGCGCTTTTGCCCTTCAGGCCTGGCCGGGATCAGGAGAAGGGCCGATACACCGATGGTGAAAAGGGCCGCCGCAAGGAACCAGGCACTGTTCATGCCGGCCATATATCCGAATACGCCCTGCCAGGCTGATCCCAAAAACGCAGGCAGGGACTCTTCTCCGCCCTGGAAATAGCCGTCTTTCAGGTATCTGTCAACAGCAAACCTGTGCATCCATCCCGAATGCATATACTTGACATGGGTAAAATAGAGCGCTGCGTAGAGCAGGGCGGCACCGGACTGAAAAACGGCCCACGCTATCCACATCCTTCCCTTTGGCCGCAGCTGAAGGAGCCTCAGGAAGCCGTAACAGCCCAGGGAAACCGTTATCAAAAGGGCGCTGTAGTGTGAAAGTATCGCGGCGTACAGGCAACCATGTCCAAAAGCCATCCATTTCCAGGAATTCCCTGCAAAGGCGTTCTCCAGGCCGTAAAGCGCCCCGCAAATTCCCATGATCAGCAACCCGTACTGCCTGACCTCGACCGCCGGAAGCATCATGGCCGGAGAAAAGGTCATCAACGCCAGCACGCCCAGTCCCACCCCGGGGCCAAAGACCTTTCCCGCCCATTTAAATCCGAACCAGGAGCCAAGAACAACTGCGGCCAGGCTGGGGAGGCGCACCAGAAACTCTGATGAGCCGAAGCTCAAAACGAAATAGAGGACCAGGGTCAGCAGAGGAGGATGGGCCTGGGTTCGGGACTGCAGGTACGCCTCCTTCAGGCTGTCGGCCCGGGCCAGAAGCACATGCAGGGCTTCGTCAGGATTCAGGTAGCAGGAATCGGCATGGTAAACCCTGAAAGCCATCCCGGCGGCAATGATGAGCAGTGCCGGAAGCAGGGAGTTCCTGCTCAGCCATTCATCAAATTTGTTCAACATATCAGAAATATTGCTCACTCTTGACTGGTACTGCCTTTCGTATGATCCCTGGCTCTATGCGCTATGCCTCGGCCTCCTCGACCTATTGTCAAGTACGCCTCCAGTGGTCTCAGCCGGAAGCCTTGTCAGTACTCCTTTTCGCCGCCTCGCTACGAAAAATGTCGATAAATCCGGGCTTAAACGTTACACCAAATTCGACACCCTCTCAACTCAATGACTATTTTTTTAAGCGCTGCTTTGTCAAAAGGCGGATGTTGACGTACCATCAAGAGGCGGAGGAGAGATTGAGGAATCAACAGCCTGGAAAGAAACCTGCATGAGTCACTGGATGATATGCAGTCGAAGTGAAAAATGCCATGAAATACGCAAGCCCCGGTGTTCTGCTTTCAGTGATAGCAAAAAAAATTCTGGCTGTCGGCCCCGGCATATTCTGCATCGGCTATACCATTGGCACCGGAAGCGTAACGTCAATGACCAAGGCGGGCAGCATCTACGGAATGCAGCTTCTCTGGGTCCTCTGCCTGAGCGTGCTTTTCGCCTGGGTATTGATGGAAGCATTTGGGAGATTTGCGGTTGTAACAGGCTGCACTTCAATTTACGGCTTCCGTAAATACCTGAAATGGGGAAGACCCTGGGCGATTATGGTCATTGCAGGGGTGGTTATGGGCCAGTGGACCTGCCTGTCGGGAATCCTCGGGTTGACCAGCAGCGCCACATTTGAGCTCCTCAGGCTCTTCATCCCAGCCCTCTCCGGCTTCGAATACCCGGCCGTGATCGCCATTGCCGCAGTGCTGATTTCCCTTCTTTATTCACTGCTGCTGGTAGGCAGGTACTCTTTCTTTGAAAAAATCCTGGTTTTTTTCGTAAGCGTCATGGGGGCATCCTTCCTGCTGTCAATGTTTATTGTCTTCCCCGACCCTTCCGAGATAGCTTCGGGGCTGGTCCCCTCCATTCCTGCCGGGGGGCACCTGATGGTAGCGGCCTTCGTCGGGACCACCATGGCAGCTCCGACTTTTGTTGTGCGGCCCCTGGTCGTAAAAGCCAAGGGATGGGGAGTTGGCAACCTCAGGGACCAGTCCCGTGATGCCTTTGTCTCCGCCCTGCTGATGTTCATCATCAGCGGCTCGGTAATGGCTGCGGCCACCGGGGCCCTGTTCCATGAAGGAAGAAGCGTCACCCAGGTGCTGGACATGGTCTACGCGCTGGAGCCTGTGGCGGGGAAATTCGCCGTGGCCCTCTTCATGTTCGGGGCGATGAGTGCAGGGATCTCCTCGGTCTTTCCGATCCTGATGGTATTGCCTCTCCTGATCGGCGACTACAAAAAAGGGGAAATGGATATTAATTCTCCCACATTCAGGTTCCTGACCGCTATCGCCTGCCTGGTGGGAATGGCAGTACCGCTCCTGGGGGCAAACCCTGTTGCCGCCCAGGTAGCCACCCAGGTCGCGAATGTCTTCGTCCTGCCCCTCGTAATCCTGGGAATCATTGTCCTGGTCAATAAAAAGGAGCTGCTGGGCCGGCAAGCCGCGGGCCGGCTGCTCAATGGGGGCCTGGCCGCGGCGTTGCTCTTCTCGATTGCAGTGTCATATGCCGGAATACTCGGGGTGCTGAATCTGCTCGGATGAACCGGGGTTTTTACCTGATGGTCCTCCGAAGTACCAGTTTTCTCATGTTACGTTCCCTTTTATATCCCGACCTATTAAGATATAAACAGGCGCCATTAATCAGCGGAGGAAAAAATGACAAAACCTGTAAACGCCACTCTATCAATGTTCATTCTGTTTATTCTTTTTCCAATCGTTTCAGCCGATCTGCACGCAGCTGTTGGCGATTCCGGGCAGGATGAAGCCATAGTCTGGGTAAACCTTGATATATCAAACCTGCACGAAGAAATCATTGTCGCAGGAGACCCGCCGGTCAAAGCGAGCATCACTACAGATATCAACTTCACCATCTATGGCTTTTACACCTTGACCCGCCAGGGGGGAGGAACCGGATACCTTGCTATGCCGGGACGCGGCACATCCCGGCGGATGCCGCAGGTTATGGGGCTCAGCATACGGCAGAGCCACCCCTGTCAGGATGACCAGGCCCTGATCATCGGCCGGGAAACCAGAACCCTCACCAGCGGCCGGGTCAGGCCGGGATGGATCCGGGTTGAGGACGCCGGCGGGGGCCGGATCCGCCTGCAACTGACGCCTTCTGACATCGAGGACGTCGAGACCGTCGAATGTTCAAGGCAGGGCTGCTACAACCTGTTCGGCGTACCCTCTCACATTCGAGGACTGGGCAGGATCGGGGAAGACCCTGAGGCTTCCATAGAGGATGAACATGGCTATGTCGAGGATTTCGGCTATGACCTGATTGAGCTGGACTGGAACACTTTGAAGGAAATTTCCAAAGGCGGAGAGCTGCCCCTGACCATTCCCATTGAGATTGAAAAGAGCTTTTCTCAAGACCACACGGACACCTGGCAGGTAGGCGGGGATCCCGTCCAGGAGATAATTACCTATCGTGTCCGGGGCTGGATCGGCGCGCAACCTGAGGAGCCGTAATAAAACCTTTGATCAGTGCCCCCAGGCTGCTTCCTTTCCGTTCCGGAATCCGCAAATCGCAGACCTTTTTTTTGGAGAAATTTTCATGTTTTTAACTAAAGCAGTTCTTAAAAGCTTGCTGATTATGATGGTTGCCTTTTTGATTCCAGGATACCGGGCATCGAGTGATGGTATTGCGACTTCCGCCCGCATACAGCCTTATCCGGCAAACCCGTCTTACTGGCAATATCAGAACAGGCCGGTTTTGCTTTTAGGCGGCAGTTCTGAAGACAACATTTTTCAGTTAACGTCCCCTGATCTGGATGATGAACTGGACCATTTGAGGCAATTCGGAGGTAACTATCTTCGCTGTACCATGTCTGGCAGAGATATTGGCAATGTCTATCCTTTTTACCTGGACACATCAACTCAGAAATATGACCTTGCCCGTTGGAATGATGAGTACTGGGAAAGGTTTGACTATTTTCTGAAAGCGACCCAGGCCCGGGACATAATCGTTCAGATTGAGATATGGGCAACCTACGATTTCTATACCCGCCCGGGGACTATCCTTGATGGACTGACGGCATGGGACCGCAATCCTTTCAATCCCGGAAATAATGTTAACTATTCGGAAGCAGAGTCAGGTCTTTATGAAATCTTCCGGTCAACGCATGGAACGCTGATAAATCCCTTCTTTCACACTGTTCTTCCTTTACCGCAACCTTTTGATTTTGATACAAGGCCCGTTGTTCTTGAATATCAGCAAAAATTTGTCGATAAACTGCTGTCAATAAGCCTGAATTATGATCATGTGCTGTATTGCATCGATAACGAGACCAATGCGGATCCCAAATGGCCGATCTATTGGTCACAATACATTAGAAAAGCGGCCTCCGAGAAGGGCACAGGGATTGAAGTAACTGAGATGTGGGACACCTATGACCCGACTGACGGTGCGGTTGAGGGCGCAATACATGAAAGTCCCGCAGTTCATTTTTTTACGCTTCGTTCAGGCGTTTCAAATACACTCTATGATCCTGACAATTATTCTTACCTGGAAATCTCCAACCACAATGCTCAAACAGGTGAAACCCATTTTAAAACCGGCTACTATGTCTGGAAAAAAATTCAGGAGTCTGGAGTTATCCGCCCTGTGAACAACGTAAAAATCTATGGTGCGGGTGACGGCGGCTGGAATGGCAGCAGCCAGGACGGGATGGAACGTTTCTGGAGAAATATTTTTGCCGGTGCAGCAGCTGTTCGTTTTCACCGGCAGACTGCCGGGCTGGGTAATACGGATGTCGCTCTGGCCCATGTCAGGAGCATGAGGATGCTCACTGATTCCATTGATATGTTCAGCTGTCGGCCTGCAAATGAATTGCTCAGTGAAAGGGATGAAAATGAAGCATATTGCCTTGCCGGCGGCCAAGGGGAGTACGTCTTGTTTTTTCCTTCCAGCGGAAAAATCCGGCTGAATATCAAATCCGGAAGCTATGAAGTAAGGTGGCTGGATGTCGGATCATCTGAATGGCTGGAACCTACAACCCTGGAATTCCCCGAAGCCATTGAAGCGCCTGATGATAGGATCTGGGCGGTTCGTATCGTTGAAAGACGGTGATATTCGACTGCCCTGCAGGACACCAGGCCCGTATCTCCATGTTTTGAGTAACGAAGCGGAAAAAGACATGATCCTTCGCTCTGCGACCTGCGCAGGGCGAGCGGCTTGAACCGGGCTGGTGCAGGAATCTTATCCATTGTTATTACCAGGTAATTGATACAGGTAAGAAGGGAACCTCATGAACTCGGCAGAGATTGCAGATGCCTGCCTTAACCCGCATTCCACTCTTCGATTTGGTGGCTCAGAACGGCCAGACAATACATATCAGGGGAACAGCTACAATTATCACGATTATCTGGAGGGGAAGCCCAAGGCGCCAGTAATCACCAAACCTATACCCGATCGGGGTCAGGAAGGCACTGGAGGCTCCAATTGCCACTGCCATTAAAAATGGATCGAAGGACAGCTCCAGGGTCTGCGCCACCCTTAATGCTATGGGGGCCATGAGCACAGCGGCAGCCGCGTTGTTGATTATGTTGGACAGCAGCATTGTTCCGACCAGGATAATGGTAAGCGACATAATGGGTTGCATCTGTCCTGACACATCAAAAAGGTAATGGGCAATTTGATCGGAACCCCCGCTGGTTTCCAGGGCATGGCCGACAGGAATCATTGCGCCAAGGAGCACTATGACGGGCCAGTCAACCTGTTCATAGACCTCTTTTATGGAAATCAGGTTGGTGAGGACCATGACAATGGCGGCCCCAACAAAAGCAGTCTGGATGGGCAGCAGGCCGAATGCCGTGAGTCCTATGGCAGTGAGAAAAATAACCAGGCTCTGGGCAATTTTTCTGGGCTGCCCGATCCGCAGATTCCTCTGGGCAAGCGGCACGCACCCAATCTCCTGAATCGCTTCATTCATGCTGGCGACAGGTCCGTTGAGCAGCAGAATATCCCCAGGCTTAAACCTTATTGACGCGATGCGTTTTTTCAGGCGGGCGCCCTTCCTGGCCACTGCCAGCAGGTTCAGCCCGTACCGTCTCCTCAGGTTGAGACCGAAAGCCGTCCTGCCGACCAGGGGTGAATCGAGCATCACTATGGCTTCAGCCAGCACCATTTCATCAGAACCTAGAATATCTTTTTCCAGATCCTTGTCCCCGGCAAGTTCCAGCTTTGCCGCATCGACGAAAGCCTTGAGATCCCGGGAATCAGCTTCGATTACCAGAACGTCCCCTTCCTTGAGGACTTCGTTTGAAGTCGGCAGAAGGATTCTCCGGGTGCCCCTGACAATCCCGATGATGTACACTTCAATATCCTCGAATTTGCCAAGATCCCTGATTCTGTTTCCGGCAATCGTGGAATTCTTAACGATCCTTACCTCGGTGATATACTCCCTGATCTGGAACAGCTCCTCCTGGGAAGCCTGCCCTTTCCTGACTGGAATCAGCCGCCAGCCCACCAAACAGATGAAAACCACCACGGCCAGGGCCACCCCGGCCCCAACCGGGGTATAGTCAAACATCTGGAAAGCCTCCCCGCCATGCTCGTTCCGGGAAAGAGCGATGATGATGTTGGGAGGGGTGCCGATGAGGGTTGTCAGCCCCCCCAGCAGGGACCCGAAAGCGAGAGGCATCAGCAGCAGCGAAGGGGAGCTTCCGTTCTTCCTTGCAACCTGGATTGAGACGGGAAGCATGATCGCCAGTGCCCCCACATTATTCATAAATGCGGAAAGGAGAGTTACTGTCAGAATCAGGGCGGAAAGCTGAACAAAGGAGTTGCCCCCGATTTTGAAAAGATTGTTGGTAAGGACATCGATCACCCCGGAATTGACCAGTCCCCTGCTTATGATCAGGACTGCGGCCACCGTGATGACCGCCGGGTGACCGAACCCGGAAAAAGCCTCATCCCCGGGAACGATTCCGGTCACTGTAACGATTAGAAGCCCGATCAACGCTACTATGTCGTACCGCCACCGGCCCCAGATGAACAGGAAAAGAACAAGCACCAGGGTGCTGAACACTATCAACTGTGTCGTATCCAAGAACGTCCTTTCAGTTGCAGCGGTAATCAGGTCCAAGGCAGCCCTGATTACCGCGATCATGCGCGTCCGGGTTGCAGATTAAACTCTATTGCACAAATATACATGATTCGGCACAAAACGATTTCACACTACCCTTTACACATCAGAAAATCAACCAGTTTAGATTGTAAATCCTTTGTCAATAGCGTAGCTCCGCAGATTATCAGCGTGGAAATCTGCAGGACTCCGTCCCAATCAGACGGAAAAGGGGGAAAAGGGGACAGAGGCCGGGATGATATCTCACCCGGGGTAGTTTAAAATGAAGAACAAGGGACATTAATTGCCGTGGTAAAAGACATCAGTGAACAGTATTTGGACGAAGCAATATCAACGCCCTCTCCCGCCCTGATATCAATGATGCAGAGGATCGAAGGTGACATCATGATCCTGGGTATTGCCGGGAAAATCGGGATAACCCTGGGAATGGCGGCCCTGAAGGCCATCCGACAGGCAGGCGTTGCGAGAAGAGTAATCGGCGTTTCCCGGTTTTCCGACCCATCCTCCCGTATCAAGCTTGACCAATACGGAATTGAAACCATCGAGTGTGACTTGATGGACCATAATGCCGTCGGGATGCTGCCGGAAGCTAAAAATGTAATCTTCATGGCCGGGCGGAGATTCGGGACCTCGGGTTCCATGGAAAAAACATGGGCCGTCAACACGATCGCCCCGGCCAATGCGGCATCCCGTTTTCTTCAGGCGGGCCGGGCCGTAGTATTTTCCACGGGTTGTGTCTACCCCCTGGTCCCGGTCGAATCGGGAGGCAGCAGGGAATCTGATGCGCCCGGACCGGTAGGGGAATATGCCCAGTCAACCCTGGCCAGGGAAAGAATTTTCGAAAACTACAGCTTGAACCACCGGGCTCCCGTATGCCTGGTAAGGCTTAATCACATCATTGACCTCCGTTACGGAGTATTGCGGGATATTGGAGACCTGGTCTATGGGGGACAGCCTGTGGATGTCACCATGGGGCATGTGAATGTTATCTGGCAGGGAGATGCCATCAACCAGTCCCTTCTTTGCCTGGAGCATTGCGCTTCTCCTCCAATGGTGTTGAATATAACCGGGCCGGAAATACTTTCGGTCAGGGAAATCGCCCTGGAATTCGGCAGGCATTTTTCTCTTGATGTAAACATCGTGGGGGAGGAGAATTCGACCGCCCTGCTGAGCAATTCATCCCTGGCCGGAAAAATTTTCGGCAGGCCCGCTGTTTCTATAGAACAAATGATAACCTGGACAGCTGAGTGGATTAAAAGCGGAGGCTCATCACTGAACAGGCCCACCCATTTTCAAACCAGGAACGGGCAGTTCTAGCCCGGCGAGGATTGGGCCTGCGGCTTCATCGGAAATCAGCCGGCGCCACGCAGTGATGCTTCTTCAGAGCCTGCCGGAGTTTCCGGTTGAGAAATGCGGTTCAATGTCCTTCCGATCACTTTTAGGCGTTGCTATAATAACAGGAGCGATCATGATCAATCCCATCCGGAAGGGGATGAAGGAATGAGGCTGCCCTACTATCATGTCGATGCTTTTTCTGATCATCTGTTCAGTGGAAATCCGGCCGGGGTATGCCTGCTTCCCTCAGGATGGCTTCCCGAGCAGGTGATGCAGAGGATTGCATTTGAAAACAACCTGTCCGAGACCGCGTTCATTACGGCCGGGGAAAACAACTACGGCCTTCGCTGGTTTACCCCCTCTGTTGAAGTCGACCTTTGCGGGCACGCGACCCTGGCGGCGGCCCATGTTCTCCTGACCGAAGAAGGCCCTGGTTCCGGAGTCATCAGTTTTGAAACCAGAAGCGGTACTGTAACCGTGGAACTGCTGGACAGAACGCTAATCCTGGATTTTCCTTCCAGGCCGGCGGTCAAATGCTCTGCCCCTCTCGGGGCGGCCCGCGCTTTCGGTAAAAAGCCCTCCGAAATCTTGAAATCCCGTGACTACCTCTTTGTTTTCAATTCAGAACACGATATCAGAAACATGACACCTGATTTCGCTACTATGATGAATTGGGAGAGCCTTGGAGTGATAGTCACCTCCCCGGGCGAAAAAGTCGATTTTGTGTCGCGTTTCTTTGCGCCCCGTGCGGGAGTGAATGAGGACCCGGTTACCGGGTCAGCCCATTCAACACTGATACCCTACTGGGCCGAGCGATTGAGGAAAACCAGCCTAAAAGCTTTTCAGCTCTCCAGGCGGGGCGGGGAAATCTTCTGCCAGGATGCCGGAGCGAGAGTCAAAATCGGGGGCAGGGCTGTGACCTATTTGAGGGGAGAAATTGAAATCCAGATCTGATAGACCGCTCAGCGCAGCCTGCTCAAGGCTCTGGGGCCGGGGGTCAGAAAAACAGGAGGTTAAGTATGAAGTGTCCAGCATGTAAAAATTCCCTTGAAGAAATTACTATTGAGGGCATCACTCTCGATTTGTGCCGAAACGGATGCGGAGGAATCTGGTTTGATAATTTTGAATTGATGAAGGTTGACGAACCGGATGAATGTGACGCCGAACAATTGCTGGACATTGAAATCGATGAAAGCATCAAGGTGGACCATAATGCCGGGCGCAACTGTCCGGTATGTGAAAGCCAGCCGATGCTCAGGCATTTTTTCAGCGTGAAAAGATCGGTTACGGTTGATGAATGCCCCAGGTGCGGCGGAGTCTGGCTTGATTACGGAGAGCTGGGAAACATCCGCAGACAGTTCAAGTCCGAAGCAGAGCGCACCGTTGCCGCAGGCGAGTATTTCCAGGATCTGTTCGGCGGGGATCTGGCAAAAATGAGGGCCGAGAGTGAGGAAAAAAGAAGAAGGGCAAAGAAGATAGCTCACATTTTTCGCTTTATCTGCCCCAGCTACTATATTCCCGGGAAGCAGGACTGGGGAGCCTTTTGAACACATTATCATCCTGTGCCCCGGATACCGCAGGCCTCCATTTTCGCGCTTTTTCGCAGAAAGGTTCTGAATGAAAAGACGCAAGTTTTTAAAAGCAGCCGGGCTTACGGCAATCGGCACTTCAGGCCTGGCATTAACAGGCTCGTGCCGGGATGAAGGCACCGGACAGGAGATCCAGGCGCCGGGAGAAGAGATTACCTGGTCTCGAAAAATTCCGGTTTCATATTCCTCTGATGTGGCTGTAATCGGCGGGGGAATTGCCGGGGTGTCGGCGGCCTGCGCCGCCTCCAGGTCCGGCGCCCGGACTATCCTTGTCGAGCGCTTCGGGGTTACCGGGGGAATGCTGACCACCGGGGGTGTCGCCAATTTTTGCGGGGACATGACAGGACAGGGAGAGATCTTTGACCTCATACTGGCCCGCTTGAAAGAATGGAACGCCATTGGTTACGGCAGAGACTCCTGCTTTCACTACGAAATTCTCGCACTCATACTCCAGGAAATGCTTCTCGAGTTCAATGTCGGACTCCTGTTGCATACCAGGTTTTCTGATGCCAGGGCAGATTCCTCCGGCCGGATAACTGAAATAGCAGTCTCCGGCAAAAGCGGGCTTGAGGCAATAAGGGCCGGCCAGTTCATAGACTGTACGGGGGAGGGGGATCTGGCAAGGGCTGCTGGATTTGCGACCACCCGGGGCGGCCCGAGCGGTTACCAACTCCCCATGTCAATGATGTACTTCGTGCGCCACGTAGATCCTGAGGAAGCCCAGCCCCACCTGCCGCCGGGATGGTTCAATCCCTGCAGGAA
>CAZOGT010000001.1:29427-32036 GCA_964579015.1 uncultured Acidobacteriota bacterium
CGAGTCAGACTCCGAGCTCCCCATGACCAGCATCTGGCCGGACGGTCCCGGGGGAAATGCCATCAAAATCAAGATTCCCATGTTCGATTCTACCAGCACTGAAGGCCTGACCAATGCCGAGATCGCAGGCCGGAGGAGGATGATGGAGGTTATGGACTACCACCAGCGGCAGGATAAAAAGCCGTGGGTCCTGGATCATTGCAGCCCGATCATAGGAATCCGTGAAGGCTGCAGGATAGTTGGGGACTATACGCTCAAGGTGGATGATTTACGGGCCGGGCGGGCATTTGAGGACGGGGTGGCACGGGGCACATATTATCTGGACGGACATAAGCCTGATGATGACAAGCGCACCTACATCCTGCCCCGGGACGAACTGGAAGTTCCTCCATACCAGATTCCGTTGAGAAGCCTGATTGCCGGGGACGGGAAAAACCTGATGATGGCCGGCAGGTGCTTTTCAGCCGACCAGCTTGCCCTATCTTCCGCCAGGGTCAGCACCACCGGCTCCATGATGGGGCAGGCAGCGGGCATAACAGCCGCAATTTGCATACAGAAGGGCTGTGATCCCAGGGATGTTGATCCGGGAGAAGTGATAAAAACAGTGTTGGAAAGGGGAGGGATTCTGGCTGTATAACAGGCAGCGGGTATTCCGGTTCCTGGGAGAAGTCCATGGCAATTCCTACATCCAGGACCAGTGAAGCTGCGGAGATTACCATCGATACAGAGGTCTGCCGCGGCTGCGGCCGATGCGTTGAAGTATGCAAGGACTTCGGGCTTACCCTGGAGAACGGCAAGGCATGCAGATCCGAATCCCCCATATTCGGGTGCATCGCCTGCGGGCATTGCATGGCTGTCTGCCCATCCGGGGCGATTAAGATCATGGGCAGGACCTTGTCCCCCGGGGATTTATTTGAACTTCCTGATAATCCTGACGCCCCCTCCTGGGAATCACTTGTTTCCCTCCTTGAGAGACGAAGAAGTATCCGCGAATTCCAGGACTCCCCCGTAGAAAGACAGGTGATCGAAAAGTTCAGAAGGGCACACGGAATCAAACACAAAAGCCGGGAGGGGCTTTTTGTAATAATGGGATACCCGAAGGTTTCCTATTCCAGGGGAATTCGCCGAACCTTCGCTTCAGTGACAACAAATTGAGTCTCCACGAGGTCATCCATGGGTTCAACCAGTGAAAGAAATGATGTATTCAGCTCTGAATTCAGGGTTTCCGTGGAAGACACCGACCAGAACAGGCACGTCAACAATGTTGTCTATGTCCAGTGGATGCAGGATATTGCGATAAAGCATTCCAACACCTCCGGCGGGACTGCAGCCATCGAAGCTCTCAACTGTATCTGGGTGGTCTTTTCACACAAAATTGTCTACCTGAATCCTGCCTTTGCCGGCGATGTTATAGAGGCTTCCACCTGGGTTGATCATTACAGCCGGGTTAAAGCCGAGCGCCATTACCTCTTCCTGCGTAAATCGGACAATAAACTACTGGCAAAAGGGGAAACCGAATGGGTCTTCATTGACCCGGCAAAAGGCAGGCCCCGCTCCATTCCTGAAGCCGTCAGAAAATGCTTCCGCCCCGCCAGGGGTTCCTGACCCGTAATCCTGACGGGAATCTAAACAACCCCGGCCTTATGGTCTAGAATTGATAGTGTCCCGTCGGCTGCACAATTCAGCCGCAGCTGATCGGGGGAGGAGGTGCCTGGTGAAGACAAAAAAGGAAATCGTTGAAAACTGGCTTCCCCGGTACACCGGGAGGCCTCTGGACCAGTTCGGCAAACACATTCTGCTTACGAATTTTCAATTGTACGTTGAAATCTTTGCCGAACATTTCGGGGTACCTGTTACCGGCCTCGACAGGAATATGCCGAATGCCTCTGCCTCTGGGATCACTATCATCAATTTTGGCATGGGAAGCCCGAACGCGGCCACCATGATGGACCTCCTGGGTGCCGTTCAGCCCGAAGCAGTCCTTTTTCTCGGGAAATGCGGGGGATTGAAAAAAAACAACAAACTGGGGGATCTTATCCTTCCGATTGCCGCAATCCGCAGCGATGGCACATCTGATGATTACCTGCCTCCCGAGATTCCCGCATTGCCGGCCTTCAGCCTGCAGAGGGCCGTATCCACTGCTATCCGCGAGAACCACCAGGATTACTGGACCGGAGTCGTATATACTACCAATAAACGGGTCTGGGAATATGACGGCCGCTTCAAAAAATACCTGGACAAAACCAGGGCCATCGCCATTGACATGGAGACCGCCACTATCTTTACTACCGGGTTTGCCAACCAGATTCCCTCCGGGGTTTTGCTTCTTGTAACAGACCAACCCATGATCTCAACAGGGATCAAGACCGAAGAAAGCGACAGGGAGGTCACAGACAGATTCGTGAGGACCCATGTAAAAATCGGAATCGATGCCCTGCTGGAGATTAGAAACAACGGGAGTTCGGTGAGGCATCTGAAATTTTAAAAGACAATGCAATGCAAAGAAAGGAATTGAAATGTCATCCAAAGGTAATTCAGGCACAATACTGGGTGGAGGAATCGGGTTCGGCTCCTGCCTGGCCATGGTAATATCCTATTCCGCCTGGAAT
>CAZOGT010000002.1:0-31118 GCA_964579015.1 uncultured Acidobacteriota bacterium
TGATCATCGAAGACCTGGTTTTGTCCGTGGTCAACCCGTGGCAGTGGGAATCGGGACTTCCCGCTCTCTGGTAATAGACCCGGTACCCTCCGTCCCCAGAGTCGAAGGAAATGGGGTCCCATGAAACCAGCACCCGGTTTTCCCCGGTTCCTTCGTAGAAAACAGTTTCAGCCGTGATATTTTCAGGCGGGAGGGTCTGGGTGGAGATGAACATGTTATTGTTTTTTTCTTCAACTGCAGCCAGCACCGCGGGATCGGTTGCGTGCAGACAGTTATAAAGCAGGCTCAGTGACGGCGGGGGATCAGCCAGGAAGGCGGGCAGGTCACCGGTCAAGGAATTTCCCGACAGGATCAAATATTCCAGGTTTGCCAGGTTACCCAGCTCCGGGGGAACAATTCCGGAAAGGTTGTTCTGTTGAAGGTGAAGTAGTGTAAGGTTGATAAGGTTCCCCAGTTCCGGCGGTATGGGTCCGATCAGATTGTTTGCGGACAAGCTCAACTTTCTCAGCCCGCTGAGGCCGCCGAGTTCCGGGGGGATGGTCCCGGTCAGCTTATTGTTGTACAGATAGAGGTATGTAAGCTTATTCAAGGCGGAGATCCCCGGGGGAATTTCACCAGTCAACTGGTTACCGTAAAGGTAGAGGACCTCAAGGTTGGACAGGTTCCCCAGTTCCGGGGGGATCGAGCCTGATAAATCGTTAATATCGAGGTACAGTTTACGAAGGATGGGCATGCTGCCGAGTTCCGGAGGGATGGTCCCTGTCAGCTTATTGTTGAACAGATAGAGGAAGGTAAGCTTATTCAAGGCGGAGATCCCCGAGGGGATGGTCCCTGTCAGGTTGTTGGTGCCGAGATGGATTGAATTGACATGTCCCTCCTCAACGGTGATTCCGTACCAGTCCTCTGCCGGTTCCCCTGACAGCCAGTTGGTGTTGTCGGTCCATTGGTCACCGCCGGTACTGTGGTAGATCGCATGCAGGGCATCGCACTCCGTGTCCGGAATACCCCCGCAGGTATAGGCCAGTCCGGGGGTTGCCGTAGCGAGGGCTATGGCAAAAAGCAGGGCCGGGATCCTGGAATTGATTAACGGGGGGAAAAACATAACCTTCGAAAAAACTCCGCTCCACATAATTATCACCTTTCAGCAGCCTGCGGATACGCAGGGAGAGGCGTCCATTCAGGAGGAAAAAATCAATATTCAGTGGTCCTCCACACCAAATTTTTATTTTAGACTAGGCAGTTGAGGATTACCATAAAAATCGGATATTTCCCGCCGCGCCTTCCCGGCCTTTTCGTCCGGAAGCTGCGTCCGTGGTGACCGTCCGTGGTGACTGTCCCCTGTAGCTGCCCTGCAGCTGCAATGGTGACTGTCCCCTGTAGATTTGCTGCAGCTGCAATGGTGACTGTCCCCTGTAGATTTGGCTGGTTGTTGTCCCTTTGGTCCCTTCAGTCCCTTTGGTCCCTGTCCCTCAAGCTCCAAGCTACATCCTCGGGACAACAACCGGGTACCCGTCAACCTTCTGGATGGTGACGTGCACCTCGTAGACCTCCTCGATCATCTCGGGTGTGATTTCCTCGATATGCCCGGTGGCAAAGACGCGGTGGTCCTTGAGCAGGAGAAATCTCTGGGCGTAGCGGAGGGCGGTGTTCAGGTCATGCATGGTCGTTACCGCGGCGATGCGGTGTTCGTCCACCACCCTCCGCAGGATTTTCAGGATTTCGATCTGGTTTTTCAGGTCGAGGAAGCTGGTCGGCTCATCCAGGAGAAGAAGGTGGGGTTCCTGGACCAGGGCCCGGGCCACTGAAACCTTCTGCAGTTCCCCGCCGCTTAGCTGGGTGACGTAGCGGAGAGAAAGATCATTGAGATGCAGCCTTCTCAGGGCCGCCTCCACGATCTTCAGGTCTTTGTCGCTGATTTTCCATTTTATGTGCGGCTTGCGCCCCATCAGCACCGCGTCGAACACGGTCAGCCAGGCCGCCTCGCTCCGCTGGGCCACGTAGCCGATGCTGCGGGCAATCTGGTTGGGCGTCATGGTCAGCACATCCCGCCCGTCCACCAGGATCCGGCCCGAGGCAGGGCGGTGAATGGCATTGATGCATTTCAGCAGGGTGGTCTTGCCTACCCCGTTGGGACCGAGGATGGCCATCAGCTCACCGGCTGCCGCGGTAAAGCTGATATCGGCCAGGGCTGGGCGGTTGTTATAGAAAAAATTGATATTCTTGACGTCCAGGATCATGTTTTAATAGCCTAATGTCTGTAACCCCTGATGATCAGGTAAATGAACACCGGGGCTCCGAGGAAAGCGGTCAGTATTGAAACCGGTACCACCTGCGGGGAAATGACCAGCCGGGCCGCGGTGTCGGACAGAAGCAGGAGGAGGCCTCCTCCCATTACCGAAGCGGGAAGCAGGAAACGGTGATCGGCCCCGATTATCCTCCGTACCATGTGCGGAATCACCAAACCCACAAAACCGATGATGCCGAGAAAGGAAACGATCACCGCGGTCAGGAGTGAAGCCGAAAGCATTCCGATTATCCTGATGCGGTTGACCGGAACCCCGAGGGAGCGGGCGGTCTCGTCCCCGGTGTCAATGGCATTGTAGTTCCAGGCATTTGCGAAAAAGTAGATGCTGACCAGGACTGTCACCGCGGCGGCTATGCCCAGCTCACTCCAGTCGGCCCGCGCCGTGTCACCAAAGGTCCAGTAGACCATGGAGGCCAGTTCAACATCATCGGCAAAAAACTGCAGGAACATGGTGCCGGCGGTAAAAAGTGAGCCCATGGCAATGCCTGAAAGCACCATGACTTCAGGAGTTGCGCCCCTGGTTTGGGAGATCATGATGATCACCACTGCGGCCAGGATACTCATCACGAAAGCCGCAAAGGTGGTCAGGTAGGATGACCAGATGCTGCTTCCGGTTCCTGTCCCCAGGGCTTCAAGGAAGCCGCCCTGCAGCATCACCGACAGGGCCGCGCCAAAGGCGGCGGCATTGGATATGCCGAGAGTGAAAGGGGATCCCAGGGGATTGCGGAGGATTGACTGCATCACCGCGCCGGACACCGCCAGGGCGGCTCCGGCGATAATCGCGGCCAGGGCCTGGGGAAGGCGGATGTTCCAGATGATGGCGTCAAAGCGGGCTGACTGAGAAAACCCAAGCAGGGTTTTTGCCACTTCCGGCAAGGAAATTCCCGCGGCTCCCAGGGATACGGACAACATCAGAGCCGCCAGCAGAGCTAAAAAGGTCAGTCCGATAAAGACCAGTTTCCTGCCGGTATACTGCTTGTACTCCTCGGGGATCTGACCGTCATCAAAATGCATATCTTGTGTCTTCTTATCTAATCCAGGGGGATCCTGGAAAAAGCCAGTCCCCTGAACATTTCATTCATTTTATCGAACACCGGCTCGTTGACCAGGAAACTGTAGATTTCGTCAGCCTTCTCCATGGGATCTATTTCCGCGAACACCTCAGGATAGAGCAGCTTTCCGACGAAATAGCAGTCCGCAAGAATTGACCCGTAGTTCTTGGTAATCCAGGTGTAGGGCAGCACTCCGTATACATTTCCGTTTTTCACGGCCCTGAGAGTCTGGTACCCGGGATCGGTTTTCAGCTCGTGAAGGCCGCTGGTGTCGGGGGTGAGCTGGAGGGTGGAGAGGTCAAGAAAAAGGTAGTCCGGGTCCCATTCCAAAATCTGTTCCTTGGCCACCACGGCATGGCTCGTTGGCTGCAGCAACCTTGTCGACAATCCGGCGACATTCTTCACCTTAAGCAGACTGAAGGGGGGGTAGTCCGGTTCGGTCGACTGAAAGCCGTGGGCCCCGCTATATGCAATTCCGCCGACATAGGCCGAGGGCCGGGCAGCATGTTCGATCTGGGAGACCTTTTCCTCCAGAAAGGTGAAATGCTGTTCAAAGAAATCAATTACCTCCTCGGCCCTGGCCCTGCTGCCTGTCACATCACCCATGGTGCGAAGGGTCTGATAGAGATCGCCACGCTTGTCCGGAAGCAGGCCTCCATATTCCAGGGTAACTACCGGGATCCCGGTCTTCTGCTGCAGTTCCACCGGATCATACCCTGATCCGGGATAAGTCCTCAGAATCACCTGGGGCTGAGGCTCAAGGGTAAGGATAACCTCCGGGTTGTCCCTGCCCCCCTGCAGCCCTGTCATCGGCAGTTCTCTGAGCCAGGGATTGGCAAAGGCGTAGGGACGGGCATCGAATACCCTCTTCCGGGTCTCTCCTTCATCCACTCCTACCAGCATGTGCTGTACCTGGAGATAGGTGAGCAGGCGGGGGCATCCTGATCCGGAGCAGACCAGGTGGGTTATCTGGTCCGGCACCTCAACCTGCCGCCCCAGGGCATCGGTGATGGTCCGGCCCAGGGCGGGCAGTGCCAGAGAGGAAAACACCAGGCCCGCGAAAAGCAGGGACATGTAGGTTTTCCTCATATAGTTTTTATATTTAAACATGTGATTCAGATAATCATACATTATCCACAGCACAGGATGCTTGTGAGAAATACGACCGACCTGCCACCTTGCCCAGTATCCATAAGCAGGATGCTTATTCCACGTCAATCGTCAATCCCTTCAGCCATTCGTCAGTCACCTTCCTGCCCAGCAGGAAATGCTTCCTGTCCGGGTACCAGATGACCCTGGTGCCGTCTTTTTCAGTCAGGCTGGGGTACATGGCAATGGAAGCTGTTCCCTTGGGCCCGAACACCACCCCCTCCGTATCGGCAAACATCTTCGGCCGGCTGAACCAGACCGGCTGGTGGGCCCCCGGCCGGAATTCACCGACTGAGATGAAAGAGGGGTTCCGGAGATGGTTGGACTGGTTCCGGTCCCAGTTACGGCGGAATTGGTTGTACTCTCCCTTGATTCCCGGATTGTTATTAAAGAGCAGCAGGAACCTCCCGTCTTCCAGGGCATAGATCGGGGCCGGGGCCATCGGGTGTTCCAGCGGAAGGCCGCCATCCCGGTAGCGAAGAGGCTCCGGTTTCCTCCAGGATTCCCCGTCGTCACCTGAAACAGAGTAGTAGATATAACCGGTCATGGTTCGCATGATGGTGAAGAGACGACCGTCCGGGAGCAGGGCCAGGGCCGGCTCCTGGGCCACGGAGATTTCGGGATACACCTTATGGGCGACTTCCAGGCCGGACCCGTCTTCGGGAAGCCACGTAAGTTTGAGTTCGGCAGGGTCCGGCCCTTCCGCTATATTCTCAAAGCGGATGAATGCCGACCTGCTGTCCCGGTCCAGCCAGTTTTTGTTGGGCTGGGGGATTTTAGCGTTGCTGGAGGTTCTGGTGTAGCCGACGATCCAGCGCCCGCGGCTGTCCCGGACCGGCTTCTGCCACACAATCCAGTTGGGAGGCACTTCCGGATCAGGATGGTCATACCTTTCATCCCTGGGAAAGGGGATATCTGGGCCTTCAGTCCATTCGAAACCATTGTCATCAGAGTAGAGAACGCCGATGGTTCCGGATCCCTGTCTGATGTCATAGTTTTCGATTTCCTTGGTGAAAAAGACAAAGATCCGGCCATTGTCGGCGACTACCGGGAATCCCCAGCTGGCCTGTTTCCCTTCCTTTCCGGCCGGGCACCCGGCCAGGGTAACCGGGTCGCTCCAGCGCTCCTGGTCATAACTGCGCGCCAGGACCAGGCGGTTGTCGCCGTGGCCTTCAACACTGCTCTGGGTCCAGAGCGCCAGCAATTCGTCTGACCCGGGAGCTTCAAACACCAGAAAATGCTCATTGTCTCCGTCATGGTACCCGGTGGGAAGGAAAACGGTTATATCGGGATTGCTCCTTTTCCATTCTTCGCTCATCAGGGCCGATTCCTCTGCGGGGAGCAGCACCGGCCTCAGGATGTCGAACATGGCCCGGGCCTGGCGCATGAATCCGAGGTCTGTGGGGTGGGAGGCGTCCACGGTTCCTTCGTTATCGTGTCCGAGAAGCAAATTGCCTTCCAGGTAATAGAGTTCCCGAAAGCCCTGGTCTAGCAGGGATTGGAAGGCCTTTCGGTACTCGGCCTGGCTCTTGATGTTCCTGGCGCGCTTTTCAGGAAAGAGGTAGGCATTGGAGTATTCACGGTCCTCGACCATCAGGATCGGGGTTTCGGGGTGTTTTTCCCTCAGTTTTTTTACGAAGGGTTCAGTACGTTCCCTGACCATTTCCCATTCCATGTTGGGCAGGCAGTCCAGCACAAAGACCGCCGGGTCCAACTCCGCTACCAGGTCCGCCATCTCCGGCTCCATTCTTCCATTACCTGAAAATCCGAGGTTGATAAGGGGCATGTTGAACCAGCGCTGCAGGATGGAGGGGTGGCACATCCCGGGGCGGGAAGCGCTGGCCCCGTGAGTAATGGAGGTCCCGTAAAAAAGTATCGGCTTCTCCCCTTTTTCTCGCCAGGGGCCGGCTTCCCATAACTCAGCCCCTTCATTGAGGCCCAGTTCGACCCGGCTGACTCCGTTGTAGAGAGGCAGGTAGAGGAGAAAAGTCCTCCTGGCCGGAGAGAGGCCTTCGGCCAGCGAGGCGGTATTGACCGGGAACTCACCAGGCTTGGTCGCTGCAACCCATCGCCAGCTCTGGTCCTCCATCTGCATGTAGAGGTCCAGGCCGCTGACGCTCGCCGGGTTCATGTGGGGCATACCCAGGCTTTCCCTGGTGAGGGTCCAGCGGGCCCTGATATCAGAGGCGTCGGTTATGAACCTTACGCACATGCCGGCGCTCTGCAGGCTCAGGTTCCAAACCGCTTCCCTGACAATACCCTCAGCCCGGGCAGGAAGGCGGTTGTAGAATTCCGGAGTATCGTCCCAGCCCCGGCCCTCTACGTTCAGGGACCGTATGTCGTGCCAGAGGACCCTGTCATCGCCGGTTTCCCCTGCAGTCGGGAGGGCCTGCCGGTTCGAGGATTGAGCTGTTGCGGGCGAAGCTGCCCAAGGCTGTACCATGAGCAGGATCATAACGGGAAGAAAATTTACTGATGAAATTTTACGCATTGTATTGAGTCCTCCGGACAAAACTTCGGAAATTGGAAAATGGAACCGTTAACCCTATTTATAGCCTCTGCTTCCCTGGCAGTAAAGAAGGAAATAGTGCTGCAGCCGAAGTCGCCCGGAAAGATTATTGATGAAATTCTCCGGGCAATCGAATAACATTCCTGCTACAGGAGGATTTTTATGGTGTCAGAAATGCGTTCATGGATTCATAAAACCATTCTTTGTTTGTTCGCCTTGATTCCTGCGGTTCTGGCCTTCCAGGCCTGCGGAAAGCCGGATCATGCCGTGATCAGGGGCGACAGCCTGGTGATTGAGTTTAACCAGGCCATGCAGAGCAGGCTGAAGTCAGTGGATGCAGAAGCCGAGGGGGTACTGGGGGACTACCAGGACTCTGAACGGCTGCTTCTCGGGGAGGGCCAGTCGCTGGAATTTGTCCTTTCGAAGGTCAAAACCGGTGCCTTCAGGGATGATCTTGGTTCCGGCACCCGGACCATAATCGAAGGTGAGGCTGTTTCAGAGAACAGCAGTGCTGCCAAGTCCATATCTGTCAGCATTTATGAAGGATTTCCTGACATGGCTGTATTTGGGGTGACCTACACCAACACCGGAGAGGCTCCCCTTGAGATCCAGGGGTGGGAGAACAACAGGTATCACCTGCAGCCCCTGTCAGGCCCCGAAGCCGATGAGCCTGCCTTCTGGGCCTACCTGAGCGCTTCCCACCGGGACCGGCGGGACTGGATTCTGCCCCTGGAGCCGGGGTACAGCGAAGAAAACTACCTGGGAATGAATGCCCCTGACTATGGCGGGGGCACCCCGGTTATTGATGTCTGGAACCGGGAACGCGGAATCGCAGTCGGGCACCTGGAAATGGAGCCCAAGCTGGTAAGCCTGCCTGTAGAGACTGATGAAAAGGGACATGTGACCCTGGGGGTTCTTCAGAAGGAGAAGAGCATCATTGAGCCGGGTGCTGAGCTTTCCACTTTACGGACCTTTGTGTCCCTTCATCGAGGCGATTTCTTTGCCCCGCTGGAACAGTACCGTAAGTTTATGATCAGGCAGGGGATAACCTTTGACCCTTATCCTGACTCCGCATATGAGCCGATCTGGTGCGCCTGGGGCTACGGAAGGGACTTCACCATGAATCAGATCTACGGGGCACTTCCCAAGGCTGAGGAGCTGGGATTCAAGTGGGCGGTACTGGATGACGGCTGGCAGACAGCGGAAGGAGACTGGTTCCTCGACCCGGGCAAGTTCCCGAACGGGGTCAAGGACATGAAGCGCTTCACCGATACAATCCGTGAAGCCGGGCTGAGGCCCAAGCTCTGGTGGGCGCCGATGGCGGTCGATCCCGGCACCGAACTGCTTGAGGAGCATCCGGATTTTGCCCTGATAAACAAGGACGGGGAATACCAGAAGATCAGCTGGTGGGATGCGTATTACATTTGCCCGGCCTGGGAGCCGGCCCGGGAGCATACGGCAGAGCTGGTGAGGGTTATTATGGAGGACTACGGGTATGACGGATTGAAGATTGACGGCCAGCATCTGAACGCCGCTCCCCCCTGTTACAATCCTGCTCACAACCATGCCCGTCCCGAGGAATCCGTGGAGGCGGTTCCCGATTATTTTAAGCTGATCTATGACACTGCCCTGGAGATAGTCCCCGACGCTGTGGTGGAGATCTGTCCCTGCGGGACATCCTACACATTCTTCACCATGCCCTACATGAACCAGCCGGTCTCCTCGGACCCGCTCAGCTCCTGGCAGATCCGGCTGAAAGGGAAGACCATGAAGGCCTTGATGGGCAGGGATGTGCCCTATTATGGAGACCACGTTGAATTAAGCGATGATGGAAGCGATTTTGCATCGACCATCGGCATCGGCGGGGTGCCTGGAACCAAGTTCACCTGGCCGGTGGGCAGCCATAGCCGGCCGAGAAACGATTTGACGCCCGAGCGGGAGCAATCAATGAAGCAATGGCTGGAGGTTTACCAGGAGCATATGCTACCCAAGGGGAACTACCGCGGGGAACTCTACGACATTGGATATGACCGGCCGGAAGCCCACGCCGTGCAGAAGGATGGGGCTATGTATTATGCCTTCTATGCCGAGTCCTTCAGCGGAGAACTGGAGCTTAGAGGACTCGAGGAGGGGAAGGCCTACGAAGTACGCGATTATGTGAATGATGCAGCCCTGGGCAAAGTGACCGGCCCGCGGGGCAAACTGCAAGTGGAATTCGAAGACAGCCTGCTGATCGAGGCGGTGGCGGAATAAAATATTAGATTGCAGGTGAATATTGTCCAGTAAATGACTAAGGGCCACGGGCCCGATAATCCCGGGCCATGCAGTCCATGCAGTCCACCAGGTCCATCACGCCCGTGTGGAACTGGTGCAGGATGATCCAGGCCCCATCCCTGAAAGGTTTCAGGCCGGAACAATCTTGTAGGCCCGGTCCCTGCGCCGCAGCTTGACCGGGCTGGCAAAAGTCACGATATTTCCCTGGTGGCGCTCGATTTGGTCGATGGTGATCCGGACGCTTCCTGTCAGGTTCCCCTGCACGTAGATTTCATCACCCTCGTGGAGTTCTCCGGAATAGAGCTCCATTTCCGCCACCTGGTTTTTCCGGTAAAAGTTGGTAATCCGCCCCAAGGTTTCCTTGCGCTCGGCGGCCTGGCTGTCTCCGCTGCGGGTCCACCCTTCAGAACCGGGCCTTCCAAAAAGGAAGCCATCGGAGAATTTTCGGTTATAGACTTTTTTCAAGTCCTCCATGAGTCCAGCACAGAGATCCGGAGAGTAGGTCCCCTCTTTCAGGGCGTCGAGGGCCGTGCGGTAGGCCCGGGTCACGGTCGCAACATATTCGGGACTGCGGCTGCGCCCTTCGATTTTGAGGTAGTCGATCCCGGTTGCGGCAATCCGATCAAGGAGATGGATCGTACAGAGGTCCCTGGGGCTGAGCAGGTGCCCTTCATTGACCAGCAGTTCCTTGTCATCTTCCTCGATATCGATGATCCGGTAAGAACGGCGGCAGGGCTGGTCGCACTCACCCCTGTTGGCTGAACGGCAGCTCAGGAACTGGCTCAGATAACAGCGGCCTGAAACAGACACACACATGGCCCCGTGACCAAATACCTCCACCTTGATCCCGGTGTCGGCCCTGATTTCAGCGATCTGTTCCAGGGTCAGCTCCCGGGCCAGGACAACGCAATCAGCTCCCAGTTCCTTGTAGAAGTTCACAGCCTTTGAGTTGGAGATATTCGCCTGGGTAGACACATGGAAGGGAATGCCCTTTTCCCTGCAGAGCTGCATTATTGCCAGGTCCTGGCAGATGACTGCGTCAACCTTGGCGTCCCTGCATGCGTCCAGCAGGCCTGAGACCCGGCCCATCTCCTGATCATAAACGATAACGTTCAGGGCCACAAAAACTTCAATGCCCTTCAACCTGGCCTGCCGTGTGATTTTTTTCAGGTTCTCCGGTTCGATTCCGGCGCTTGATGCCCTCATGTTGAGCTCTCCGATACCCAGGTAAACGGCATCCGCCCCGTTACGGAGAGCAGCGGCAAAGGAGGCTTCATTTCGCACCGGTGAGAGCAAAGCCGGAATCTTCATGGGAATAATGATAGCAGCAGCGGCGGACCTTCAGCCCGCTGACCCTCTTTTCTGGAGTAGGAAGCTCCAGCTAATTCACCGCCCCCCACTTTTCCAGCAATATGCCTGAGGCCCGGGTGTCGTAATCCCGGTTCTCCGGGTCCTTGCGCCGGTAGACCTCCTGGACGGCGTCTTTCAGGCGAATGCCTTCATCCATGTAATCGAGGGCATTCAGGGCGTAGACCACCTCCATGGTGTTCCCCTCCTCCAGGACGCCCCTGATGATTTCCAGGGCCTTCTCCTTTTTCCCGGAGTAGTAAAGGATCTCGGCAGCTACGGAACGGGTATCCAGGCACTCGTCCTGCGCCAGCTTTTCTATTTCCGGCATGATGGAGACTGCATCTTCACCAAGCCGCAGGATTCCGGCAGCCCCCCAGTAGCGGACTGCACTGTCCGGGTGCCTGAGAAGCCCGGAAAGCTTCCCCAGGTCAGATGGCCCGGCTGAAACAGCCATCCTCGCCGCCGAAGCTGCGTTCTCCTGGCTGTATTCGTCGCTTCGCAGGAAGTCATAGACGGTGGTTTCCGCGGCTTTTCGAAGCAGCTGGCCTTCCGAAATGAATCCGGAATCAATGGTTTCGAGCATCTTTGTATCCAGCGCCTTTCTCATCCTTTCCAGGACCTCGTTATATTCAGGGTTCCCGGCCAGGTTGCTGACTTCCCAGGGGTCACTCACTGCGTCATAAAGTTCTTCAACCGGCCTCGGTTCGAAGAAGCGGGACTGAACCTCGTTGCATTCACCAGCCTGATAAGCTTCTTCCCAGGAAGCCATTGAAGGGGCTCTCCAGAGGTATTCCAGTTTCTGCAGGGCCGGTCGCCATGGCATATAGTTGCGGATGTATCGGAACCGGTCATCCCGGACCGCTCTCGACATGTCAATGCGCTCGTCCATTCGGCCCCGGTAGAGGAAGGCATATTCGGGGCCTTCGGTCATTTGCTCACCGAGAAAAGCTTTCCCCTGCATGTAGGAAGGGACCTCAATTCCGGCCAGGCTGAGCAGGGTCGGGGCCAGGTCCACGAAGCTGACGATTCGTTCCTCCGTGGAGCCGGCGGGGGCCGGTGCAAGGTGCCGGTATTTTTCCGGGAAATGTATGATCAGGGGGACCCGGGTCCCGGTCTCGTAGATATACCTTTTGCTTCTTCCCACCACGCCGCCGTGATCGGAGTAATAGAAAACAATGGTATTTTCAGCCAGGCCGTCTTTTTCCAGCTGTTCCAGGAATTCGCCGATCTGACGGTCCAGTTCCGAGACCTTGTCATAGTACTGGGCCCAGTCATGCCTCATTTCCGGGGTGTCGGGGTGGTAGGGGGGCAGCTTTACTTCAGCCGGATCGTGATTTAATTCCTCCACCGGAACCCACTGGTGCAGGGAGCTTTCATGGGACACCCCGAAATTCTGGACATGGAAAAAAGGTGCTCCTCCGGGGCGGTTCCGGTAGGATGCCTCCTGGCTCGACTCATGCCACCCCTTGAATTCCCTGACCGTGTTGTAGTCTTCCTTGGCGCAGTTGGTGCAGTAATAGCCTGCATCCCTGAGGTATTCCGGAAGGAACCTGATCTTCTCGGGAATGGGGTTGGTACTCCTCATGGGCAGGGTTCCGAGTGAGGATGCATAGCAGCCGGTAATGATTGTGGAACGGGCCGGCGCGCATACCGGGGCATTGGCAAAGGCCCGGGTGTACCTGACTCCTTGAGACGCCATCCGGTCCAGGTTGGGTGTAACGGCAAAATCGTCTCCGTAACACCCGAGGATCGGGCTGTTGTCCTCGCTGACCAGCCAGACGATATTGGGAGGCCCGGCATCACCTGTGCCGCATCCTGAGAAAACGGGGAGACTTATTAAAGCGATCAGAGCCAGGGCCCTGATTGCCAGCCGGGGAAAAAACAAGGTATCCATGGTGACGGGATTGGTGATCATGAGACAGATATTGACACAGAAAAAAGAGGTTTTCCAGACCTTTCCGGTCCCGTTCCCGGTCTACGCGGCGCTGAGCGCGGAAATCACCCGGGCGTGAAGGTGTCCGTTGGTGGCCGCCACTCCCCGGTTTTTTTCCAGAAGCCTGCCGCAGCTGAAATCCAGGGGATTTCCGGAGATGTCGGTAACCATTCCTCCTGCTTCCTCGACCAGGAGTTTGCCGGCGGCGTGGTCCCAGATTTTTTCTACATAGCCGGGAGAAGAGGAAGAAGGTATGCGCAGGTAAATATCTCCCCTCCCCAGTGCCAGGAGTGCATATTTGACCTGGCTGTCGATCCGCAGCGGCTCTGGGGTGATCCCGAGGCGATCGGCAACCCGGTCGATATCTGTGACGTTGGTATGCCCGGACTCAAAGGACCTGAGGACCACCGCTTTGGAGGGGTCGCTGTTACCTGAAACCCTGAGGCGGGTCCATTCCGAATCACCCTCGTTCAGCCAGTAAGCGCCTTCCCCTTTTACAGCCAGATACAGGGTGCCCATTTCAGTTGTCCCGGCTTCAGCAGGTCCGGCAGGCGTAAGCCTGGGGCAGGCTAGTGCTCCCAGTCTCACCTTTCCCTTGCGCAGGTAGGCCAAGGCCACCGCGTACTGGTCGCCCCGCAAGAAACCCTTGGTTCCGTCAACAGGGTCCAGGACCCAGCAGTTTTCCTTGGCCCGCCCGGTCCCGTAGTCAAGTAAAGCTCGAAAACTCTCTTTTCGGAATCCGGGGACAGCATTGGAAACGAATTCAGCAGCGGCTGCCACCAGGTTCCTTCCCGCTTCACCGCAGAGCATTGAGGAAGATTCCTCGGCAATCAGGGCGGCCCCGGGAATTCTCTCGCTCAGGTGGTATCCCAGGAGGGCCTGGACTGCGATATCAGCCACCGTAACCGGGGACCTGTCACTTTTTTCCAGGGCTGGATTTACCATTTCATCCTGGATTTTTCTGGCCATGGTCGCGGCCTCACTCAAAAAATTCAGGGCAAATGCTGCTTCAGGAGCCATCTTGTCGAAACAATTCATAAAACCATTATACATCTTCTTTTCAGGTCCTCTGCCCCGGGACCTGGTGACTGTCCCCTGTAGCGGGACCTGGTGACTGTCCCCTGTAGCGGGACCTGGTGACTGTCCCCTGTAGTGGTCCCCTGTAGTGTAGAGCTAATTCCCTGGCAGGTGTCCGGCAGGCGGCAGCATGTCCTCGACCGGTCCATGGACCACCCGGAGTTTCTTCCATTTGCCGGTACGGTACCTGAGGAAAAAGACCAAACTGAAGGTCATGAACACCAGGATCACGCATCCCCAGGCTGTTATCACTGAATATCCAAGTACATTCATGACCACCAGGGGAATGGGCAGCAGCATCCAGTGAAGGATGACCGAGGCTCCCATGGTCCAATAGGTATCTCCGGCTCCCCTCAGGACGCCGATAAAAATGACGATAACGGCCTCAATCATCACGTAGAGGGATGCCATCCTGAGCATGGTGATGGCCAGTGGCTCTGCCTGCGCAAAAAGCGGGGTATCCTTGACGGGGCTGAATACGTTGACCAGCACTTCGGGCATGAACACAAAGAATACCAGGACTACTGAAGAGTAGATCCACCCGACCTTCAATCCGGACATCGCTGACCTTTGGACGATATCAGGCCTTCCTGCTCCCATGTAGCGGCCGGAGATGCTGATCATCCCGATTTCAAGGCCTATCAGGGGAACATAGGAGACCATGTCCCAGTTGAAAACAATGGTGATAGCCGAGGCCACCACCAGCCCATGGGAGTAGAAGGCCATGATCAGCCCGGTAAAGGCGATGAAATTGAGAAACATTTCCACTCCCATGGGGCTTCCGAAGCGCAGCAGCTTTCCCATGGTTTCGGACTCAAAACTGCAGCAGCCAAAAACACCGAATTCACGACGGTTCGCCCTGGAAAAATAAGCGGCAGACAGGATCACAAGTCCGCAGAGGCTTCCGAGGATCGTCCCGTAGCCGGCACCCCGGATGCCGTAGGCTGGAAACCCGAGTTTCCCGAAGATCAATACGTAATTGCTGATAACGTTGACTGCCATGGCCGCCAAAGCCGAAATCATGATTACCCGGGTCCTGCCTATACCGGAGAAGAAGCAGCTGAGAACATGGCGGAAAAGACCTATCAGGCCCGCATAGATGACCAGGTTGAAATAGATCTTCTGCAGGGCCAGTTGTTCCGGGTCAATGCCGAAGAAATCCATCAGGTAGCTGGCCAGGGGAAGCAGCAGTATTACCAGGGCGCCGGAGACCAGAGCGATGCCGAAAGCCTGCACTACTACCACGCTGCAGCGGCTCTTCCTTCCTGCCCCCAGGTACTGGGCTACCAGGGCCGTGGAAAAGCCGATCAGGCCCATGAAAAATGAAGTCAGCGTGAAACTGGCCAGCCATCCTCCCATGGAGGCGCTCATATGTTCCGGACCGAGCCGCGAGAGAAAGAGGCGGTCAGTAAAGGTCATGAAAGTTTCACAGGCGCTGGAAACCACCATGGGAAAGGCAATGTAAAGAAGCTCGCCGACACTTCCCGGCCCACCCTTCAATCTGCTGAAACCTTTGAACATAGGTCCTTCCACGAACAATAATGGATCTATTCCTGGCTCAATTTCCTGTTTTCTCAGGATGATGACTTTTACGGCTCCTGCTTCGTCTCCTCCGCAAGTGTCCCCGCAAGAAAAGCAAAAGTGGAAAACCAGGCCATTCCGGCTTACCCGGTGGCGGTTTGGATTTGATTTACAGCAAAACTGCCGGATCATCACCTGAACGGATCAGGCAATCTACAATATATCAGATAAACCTGGAAACTTCCCGTTGTGGATGTATTGCAGGCGGCAGCCGGAATCCCTCAGCGTTCGGGCTTCTCTCCGGCGGCATCAAGGGCAATCATGATTGAAGGGCGGTGACGGTTGAACTCGTAGCAGTCAACGCAGAGTTCAGGCGGATTGCGTTCGATCATTGCCTGGCGAAGGCCTTTGGCTTCCGGTCCGTTCCAGATCTCTTCAAAACCCCTTTCATAGAGGTTTCCCAGAACCGGACTTTGATAGCAGCATGGACGTACTTCTCCATCCGGTTCCACGTAGAGGCTGGTCCATGGTTTCATGCAGGTGGAAGGGTCGGTTGGAAAATCCTCAGGCTCTTCCCGGCGGAAAAGCCTCTTCAGGGGGTTTCCCCGGTTGATGTAAACCATCCTCAGGTTATTGATCAGCTTGACTCCCAAATCTTCTGCCAGTCTTTCAGACTCCATGGCAATTTTCCGGGTCAAATCCGGAAAGCCCAGCAGAGATTCAGCAAGCCAGTCCTCCCTGTAGACCTGACCGGGAGATGCTTGCAGTTGGTGGATTCCGTTGGCTGCGGCGAACTTTACAAAATAAGGAAGTTCATGGATGTTGCGACGAAAGAAGGTAGGGGTGATGTTGATTCTGGGCAGGTCCGAGCCCCGGCGTTCTTTCTCATCTTTAATGTATTTGATTCCCCTCAGCGCCTTGTGCAGCTTCCCGTTGACTCTCAGTTGGCTGTAGGTTTCCGGATCCAGGCTGTCCAGGGAAATCGAGACCTCTGTCAACCCGCAATCCAGAAAGATGTTGGTCAGGCGCTGGTTGATCAGGACACCGTTGGTAGTCACCACCATTTCGCAGCTGGATTTCTCGCGGACCAGCCTTATAACCTGGTCGATCTTCGGGTTAAGCAGCGATTCCCCGGGGCCGGTCAGGGAAAGAAATTTCCAGTATGGCATCCAGGGGCGGAGGGACTGGAATAGGTTCAGCGGGTTTTTTCTTATTTTCTGGTCCTGCAGGTGGACCAGGCCTTTCCGGCGGTAGGCGTCTGCCAGGCAAAAGGGGCAGCGAAGGTTGCAGCGGTTATCCGCCCCGATCTGGATATGCCAGGGGTAACTGTCAAGTTCAGTCTTCCGGGCAAGGTATTCCTGACTGTTTCTCTCCTGGTTGGCTTCCGCCCGGCTGGGAAAGCCGGATTCGTAACCGGTTGCCGCCTTTTCCATGTTCCGCCTTTCTCTACAGGAGACTATTTTAACGAATTTTTACTGAAGGGTTCACATTTATAACCCGGATTCAGGAGGCCTGCTCAGGTGGCATGTTCCGGGAAAGTGTTTTATTCGGACTCATTGCCTCGCTCGCACCGTGGAAGAAGAATTCTGAAGGTGGTAAATTCACCGGGCTCACTGAAAACGTAGATAAAGCCGTTGTTCTGCTTGACTATGCCGTAGACGATCGGGAGCCCGAGGCCGGTCCCTTCCCCTTTTGACTTGGTGGTAAAAAAAGGCTCGAAAATCGTATCAATGATTTCTTTATCAATTCCATGTCCGGAATCCGTTATTTCGAGTGCAACATAGTATCCGGGAGCCAGACCTGGGCAGCCGAGGCATGACTCACTGTTGATCCTGGAATTGCTGGTTTTGATTGTTATTGTTCCCCTCCCCCTGATGGCGTCACGGGCGTTCACGCAGAGATTGGCAAGGACCTGGTCAAGCTGGCTGGAGTCCATTTTCACCTTCCATAAATCATCTCCCGGGACCCAGGAAAGGCTTATTTCTTCACCTATCAGCCGTTCCAGCATTTTCAGCATTCCGTCGACTGTGGCATTAAGGTCCAGTACTTCGGGCGCAACTTCCTGTTTACGGGCAAAGGCCAGGAGTTGCCGGGTAAGGGCAGCGGATCGAGAGGCGGCATTCTGAATCTCAAGGAGCGCCTCCTCGATCTCTATTGAAGGATCCATCTGGTCCAGAACAATCTCTGAATATCCGAGGATGACTCCAATCATGTTGTTGAAGTCATGGGCTATCCCTCCTGCCAGGCGGCCTACCGCCTCCAATTTCTGGGCATGCAGGAGCTGGGCTGTCAGTTGGTTGCGTTCGGTGACATCCCGGTCGACTCCCCTGAAACCGGCAGCCCTTCCTTCGGCATCAAGGATTGGAACAGCATTGCTTTCCATCTCCTTCCAGCTGCCATCTTTGTGCTTCCACCTCACAACCTGGCTCTTCCATCCTCTTTTTGCCCGGACCATCCCAGGCAGGAATTTCTTGAACCTTTCATGGTCCTCCGGGTGCATGAATTCCGCAAACAGCCTTCCCTTGATCTCTCCAGGGCTGTACCCCAGGATTTTTTCGAGGGCCGTATTGCTGTACGTGAGCCTTCCTTCTGAATCAGACGCCCAGATCAGGTCCCGGGAGGCGTCAATTATGTCTTTGACAAACTCCTGTTCTTTCTTCAGGCGCAGCTCAGTCTTTCGATATTCCGTCACGTCTTCGGCAATACTTACGGCCCCGATTACGTTCCCATCCCTGTTACGAATAGGCGAAGCCTTAACAACCCAGGAGTTGCTGTCTTCCAGGGGTCGGACATCCTCATCCAGCAGCACCTCGTTTTCGGAGGGAAGTCCGGTCCTGAACACTTCTTCGACCGGACAGTTCCTGCAAGGTCTGGAATAGCCCTTCAGGAAGTAGCATTTCAGTCCTTCAATGTCTTCCAGGGACTTCCCTCTGTGATCGCAGGAGGCCCTGTTCATCCAGCGGATCCTGTAATCAGTGTCATGGATGGATATATATGCCGGAAACTCATCCAGGAGTTCCGCCAGGAAGGGGTTCTCAGTCAGATTCTTCATTCAATTTGTCCTTGTTGAGCGGCATCCGATTTGGTGGTGTTCTGACTTAAAATTTTTTTCTGTATAAAAGTTTAATCATCATATCAGCCGAAAAAACCAGTCGCAAGACCCTTATTTGCAGAAATATCAAAATACCCTGATTCCGGGGCTGGAAAGAACCAGGGAAGCCCGTCATCCCGGCCAGGGTTTCCGTCAGTCACTCGTTGGAATCAGGCCCGGAACCGGAATCAGGGAGGAGGGATTGTTCATGTTTTTCGCGGCCTGGATTAGAGCCACCAAGCTTGGCATTATGCAGATTGGCTTTTTCCAGGACGGCGCCACGGAGGTCTGCCCCCTGAAGATCGGCTTCTTCAAGATCAGCAAGCTGCAGAACAGCTCCACGCAAATCGGCATTGTTCAGGTGAGCCCGTCTGAGCGTGGCTCTCCGCAGCAAGGCCTGCCGTAAATCGGCCTGCTGCAGGCAGGCCCCTGCAAGGTCAGCTTCCTGGAGATATGCGCCCTTCAGGTTGGCTTTTCTCAGGTCGGCCCTCCTGAGAACGGCTCCCTGGAGGTTGGCGCCCTCAAGGTCGGCACCTCCCAGAACCGCGCCTTCGAGCCTGGCCTTCTTGAGATTCCATCCCCGGAAAACGCCTCTCTTCCCGAATTTTTTAACCCGCCATTCAGTCAGCCTCATCCTCAACGGAAACATGATTCCTATTCTACATCCAGAGGGTCGCGCTGTTGGGAGGGAATTTCCAGGCAGCGTGCCGGTAAGCAAAAAATTGTCCCTGAACCAGGCCGGTCCCGGCGCGGTTTCGGATTTAATTCCGAATCTTTTAGGTTTTTTCACGTATAAAGGAGTAATGAGGGTACGGACGCAACTCATTCTGGCATTCTTTTTACTTGCGGTTATCCCGTTAAGCGGGCTGACCCTCTACTCCTACTGGACATCCGTCAATGCCTTCAAGAAGGCTGCTGAAGCCGAGGCCGTGGAATTCTCTTCAGAGCTTGAAAGTAGGTTCCAGAGGATTACCCGGGTCATCAACGAGGAAGTCGAAAATGTGGTAAGGCTTCATTATGATGAACTGCTAAGCGGCGAATCAGACCAGTTTTCTCCTGAGACCGAGCGGGCCATCTCAAGATTTCATCAGGATATCAACAGCCTGGCCCCCTACATCAGGTCGCTTGAGATTGCCGTCCCCGGAGAAGCGGAAGGAGAAAGCCTCTCTGGGACAGGAGGGCAGGCGCCCTCCGGCAGCAGGAGGCCTTCTTCCATGATCCTTTCCTTCGCGGACCTCGGGGCAGAGGCGGAGGCAGGCAGACAGAAGGCAGAGGCCCTGGCAGGCTCCGGCAGCAACGGCTACCGAAGCGCCGCGGAAAAGCCGTTTTTCCTCCGTGCCCGGCCCGAAAACAATCTCCCTCCGGGAAACGGGGAAGACCCTCTTTCTGGAATGGCCGCTTCCCCCGGCAGGGAGAACCCCAGGGAATTTATACGGGAACTGGTCTTCAACCGGCTTAGTGAAAACCGTTCCCCCAGCTGGGGGAACGGGAATGGCACGGGAAATGAAAAGGGTATTCCTGAACTGTATGTTTCCCCCTTGGAACCGGCCCGGCCTGAATCAAGCTACATCACCAGGAACCGGGAACTTAATTTTGACTCCCCCCTCTACTTCGGAGACGACATGGGGGGTCTCCTTAAAGCCAACATCAACGGCCCTGTATTAATGAGGGAAGTCATGCAGGCCACGATGAGAGAGGGGGACATACCCTTTGTCCTTGACAGGGAAGGAGTGGTCATTACTACCAATGAGAGTCACCTGGCCCTTCTCAACAGGATCTCCCTGGAAGCAGGAACCTACACCAAGGTTGATGAAACAGCCGGGGAATACATGATTTCAGCCAGGCAGATCCCCCGCAGCGGCAGGACCATCGGGATTCTGCGCCCGCTCAGCGGAGAACTGCAGGCCATCAAGAAGACCGCGCTGATAAACTCGTCATTCGGGGTTGCGGCCTGTATCCTGGCTTTGCTTGCCATTTATCCCCTGAGCAAAAGTTTTACCCTCCAGCTGGGAGAACTGATGAACGGTGTCAGAAGCCTCTCCATGGGGAACCTTGATATCCGGGTCCCTGTGACCACAAAAAATGAATTCGGCCGGCTTGCTGAATCCTTCAACCGGATGGCCGTTGACCTCAAGCTCAACCAGGATGAAAAGCTTAAACATGAAGGCCTGAAAAGGGAGCTGGAGCTCTGCCGCGAAATCCAGCAGAGCCTCCTGCCCGGATCACCGCTGAAAATCAACAGGGCTGAACTCCAGGGCGTATCCATTCCGGCCCGGGAGGTAGGCGGAGACTTTTTCAATTATTTTCCGCTTCCCGGGAACAGGACCGCCCTGTTGATCGGGGACGTTTCCGGCAAGGGTGTTCCCGCCGCCCTGATGATGGCCAATATCCAGGCCAAGCTGCAGGCCAAGCTTCCGCTGGGCACCAGCCTGGCCACGATGGCTGAGGAGCTTGATGACGACATCTTCAATTCGACTCTCCCGGAAAACTACCTTACACTTTTCGCGGGAATCCTCGATTATGAAGGAGAGCTCCTGAAATGGGTCAATGCCGGACACAACACCCAGTACCTTCTGCGCAGGGATGGCAGCATGGAACAACTGGGGTCAACCGGCAGGCCTCTGGGGCTGCTTCCGGGCGGGGGTTACGGCGAGGTTGAAACCAGGCTGAGGGAAGGAGATACACTGTTGCTGTTCACCGACGGGCTGGCCGATGCTGAAAACGATGAAGGAGAGTTTTTCGGAGAGGAGAGGCTCGAACAAATCTTCGCCCGGCAAGCCGGAAGGTCAGTCAACGAGATCCTTATAGCCGTTGAAAAAGCCATCAGGGACCACAACGGAAAAACCCTGGCAAGTGACGATGCCACGATGCTGGTCCTGAGGATTGCGGGCCCCGCGGAAGGTGCAGGGCCGGTGCGGGGCAGCGATTAACCCCAGCCTTTCCTTGCCGGTGCGTCCTGTTACCAGTTGACTCCCAGGGACGAAACCAGCCCGTAATCGTTTTTAACGGCACCGGCGGACGGGGGCTTGCTGTTATAGCTGTCAAAAAAGGAGACCCCGAGGAAAATATTCCTGGCAAGCATCAGGTTGACTCCGGTCCTGGACTCCAGCCGGAAGCGGTCAAAATCCCCGGGCCTGGGGTACAGGAAGGTCTCCGCTGTCATGCTGAGCTTCGGGGAATCGAGTTCAAAGGCTTTCAGCTTCAGTCCGAAAACAGTTTCGAGATCGCTGTGGTCCTCACCACTCTCGTACTTTTCACTGACAAACCCCAACCCGGCCAGAACCTGGAGGGTAGCAGTGTCACTGCTGATTATGTCCTTACCCAGGGCGGCATTGAAGTTGTATCTGAGATCCAGTTCCAGAGCATCGTTCCGGGTGGTGTTGAACATTCCTGTGAAGAACCAGTCCCTTGGAAGGGGTCTCTGGTAGAGAGCGTTCAGGTAATCGCGGTCGTTGCGCCCTGAGGCGTTGTCAGTAGAATACAAGGCGTTGTAGGATGCCTCGGTATAATAGCTGTCAGCCGTATAGGAGCCTTTCAGCCCCAGGCTGAACTGCCTGGTTTCCCTGGCTTTGAGCAGGGTAAGGCCGAAGCTCACATTCCCTTTGAACCTGTCCACCGGAGGCTTGTTCACGGTTTCTACGAGGGCCAGCCCGGTCAGGTGCAATCTTACCCTGTCATCTCCCGTGTCCACGGTCAGGGTTTCATCGTCCGCCGGTTCCTTGCGCAGGCTCCCCCGGTATTCAGTTTCGTCAAGGAGAGTAAACAGAAGAGGAGTCATCCCCTCGAGGCGTTCCACGTTCTCCCATTTGACTTGGATACTGCCGGCCAGTTCACTCTTAAGGTGCAGCACTCCGTTTTCAAGCTTCGTTATTTCTCCGCTCACCCGGTCACCATTTACCAGGTAGATTACGTCTTTCTTTTCAGTTCCTCCGGGCTCCTCAGTTCCGGGCAGGGCCGCAGCCATGCCCGGCAGCGTGACCAGGAAGAGCAGGGCTGACAGAACGACAGTCAGTCTCCCTGAACCGGGGACATGCAATATGTTCTTTCCTGCCGGTTCGGCGGCTGGTGCGGACAGGGGGTTGGAATTCAGATCTACTGGCATCGTGCTCATTTGATAACTCCCGTCATTTTTTGATCCTGCTTATTATGAGGAAATATTCCCCGACAATGCGACTTTCGTCCCGGCTCCCCCAAAAATATCCATGCTGATAATCAGTTGCAGGTTTAGCCCGCATTGCTCACCAGCCTGCTGCTGCGCTTGGGAAACCGGTGAGAAATGCGGGGCTAGGGCCTGTCAGTCAACAATTCACGCATCTCTCCGGCCTTCCGGCTGAAGTAATCTCTCTCTCCCGGATTCAGTCCCGGCAGGTCCAGGGCCTGAACGTACACTTCCCCGGCCCTTGCGTAGCTGCCGGATTCCTCAAGCATGCTTCCCAGCAGCGGATAGGCTGCGGCGTAGGAGGGATTCCTGGCGAGCAGGGCTTCCAGGATTTCCATTGCTTCATTTTCATCACCCTTCTGGTGCAGAAAAAAGGAAAGGGTGTAATTGTATCTTGGATTATCTGGGCTTGTCCTGGCTGCCAAACGGCTCATGCCAATGGCTTCATCCAGGCGCTCTGCAGATATCAGGACCGCCAGGTTATGGGCGGCCTCAGCCATGTCCGGATCAGCCCTCAATGCTTCCCTCAAAAAATGCTCCGCCTCTCCCGACTTACCCTGTTCCGCTAAAAGCAGGCCCAGATTAAAGCATGCTGCCTCGTTTCCAGGTTCAATTCTCACGGCCTCTCTCAGCAGGCGTTCAGCGTTTTGGTTATCCCCTGTACGTGCGTGTACCATCGATTGATTCACCAGCACGGGAACTTCTTCCGGTCGGAATTCGGCAGCCTTTCGGTAGGCTTCCAATGCCTCCTGGTAGAGGCCCCGTCCGGCATAGAGGTTGCCCAGGTTATAGTGAGATGACCAGTCATCCGGCCGGGAAGCAAGGGATTCCTCCAGCTCGTCAAAACTCCTCCCCACAGTCTCGAGGTCCTGCGGAGAGACATTACCATCGAGCGGGAATTCAGCCAGGACAGCCGCCGCCCGCACCCTGACCAGGCGGTAGTCATCCTTCACCGCTTCCAGCATCAGGGAAAGCAGGGTGTCCATATCAGGATGAGCGGCAACCCCATCCACGGCAGCGGCCCTTACCAGGGGAGATGAACTCTTGACAGCCTTTTCGATTGCCGGCCATTTCCTGGTGTCGCGGCTGGCCGCCATCAGCCTGATCAGGGAGGCCGTGTACACCTTGTCGCTGTCCGGGTCGGCTATATAATCCAGCATCTGCTCCAGTTTCCCCCATTCCCCATTTCTGGCGGCCTGCAGCAGTCTGGCCCGATGCATTACTTCAGCCTGGTAATCCTCGCCGTACCATTTCCGTGCCCATTCATCAGCCCACTCTGCTGACTGATCAGCATGGCAGATATTGCAGGCATTGGGAGATTCGAACTCAATGGTGGCCTGGGGAGTCGGCCCCAGCATCGAATGATCATGGCGGATCATCCTCGCAAACTCGGTACGGGGCATATGGCAGGAAATGCACCGGCTGCCCTCACTGGAGGCCTCGTGGAAGGAGTGGGCAGACGGATCATTTACCTCCTCGGCGTGACAGGGGAAGCAGGCCTGGTCAGCATTATCCCCGGTAAACCGGTTGCGGCCGCTGGAAGTGTGGCAATAGACGCAGTCGAGTTCCCCGGAACCCGCGCAGGGGCTCAAAAGCCACAGTGTGTAGGTGAAATTCTCTCCGAGGTCACGGCCGTCAGGATAAAAATCAACATGTTCCAGGGTATGGATTCCGTAATGATCGTACAACCTCTTTCCTGGCTCGTACCCTGGGGACAGAGGATACATCTTGGCATGGCAGGGGGCGCACATTTCACTCCTCTGGAGAGTACTTAATTCTCTGGTATCAATGATTTTGAGCTCTTCATATGGAGTCCCTTCCTCATAATCGGTGAACGCCTCAATGTGCGCACTTCCCGGTCCATGGCAGGCCTCACAGTTGATGCCCGGCTCAAGCCAGGTGGTATTGTAGGAATCGGTTTCCGGTTCATAATTGGTGGACAGCTGGCTGACATGGCAGTTGTAGCAGGATGTATTGAAAGTCAGGGAGCGGTCAGTCCAGTCCACAGCCTCGTCATCCAGGTCGGGGAAATGCCTGACCATGCTGGCTGTTGTGTCATACCACTCCCTGCGGTTGGTGTCATAGGCAACCGGAAGTACTTGCAGATGGCCCCGTTCCCTTTCAGTAAGGAAATAGAAGACATTTTTGCCCCCCATGGCGTACTTCACTTCATGGGTTGTGGTCCGGCCGCCTTTCTTCTCGGTTACCTGTCCATCCTCAAACCTGAACTCAGCGCCGTTAACCCTGATGCTGTTAGCCTGGGGGAGCAGGTTCCGGGAGGGAAAAGCCGGATCTACCTCCTGGAGGGCAAGGCCGTGATAGGAGTCAGCCCAGAGTTCAAAAAAGTCTTCGTGGCAGGGACGGCAGGCTTCCGATCCAGTGAACTGGGCTGTCTCCTGCCATGGCCTCTCCTCAACCGGGCTGCAGGAAACCAGGCCTGCAAGCAAAGCCGGAAACGCACTGAACAGCAACAATCGATTTTTCATAAAATCCGTTCCGCTTATGCAGTTCCTTTCGTGACTGGCAGCTGAAAAATCTCCAGTTACTATTTACCGACTAACTGCTCAGGCTGGAGGGTTGAATCAAGCACTCTCTGCCAGGTCTCCCCGGAGGGGTTCAGCTTCTTCCTGGTTTCGGTGGCCAACCTCATGGGTACATGGGTGAACATGTTGTTCCAGTGCCCTACCAGCATGTTGGTCCTGCCTGAAAGCGCGGCATGAACAGCGTGCTGCCCCAGCACGAGACAGAATCCGGAGTCAGCCGCGTTAGCGGGAAGGCTCCTGATTATGTAACTGGGATCAATATATTTAATCGTGAAAGCCCAGCTGTTTTTTTCCAGGTGATCCTGGATCTTTTCCTTTAGGAAGACGCCGATGTCCTTGAGCTTGAGGTTACCTGAAGCATCCGCCCCGGATTCCCCACCACTCTCCAGCAGGTTCTGGCCGGCTCCTTCCGCCACTACCACCACCGCATGATTAGCCCTGGCCAGTCTTTTTTCCAGGGCATCCAGGAACCCCCCTGTACCTTCGAGGGTGAAAGGCACTTCCGGTATCAGGCAAAAATCGACGTCAGCATTGGTCAGGGAGGCTTCCGCGGCTATAAAACCCGAATGTCTTCCCATCAGCTTGACCAGGCCGATTCCGTTCCAGGCGGAGCGGGCCTCACTGTGAGCTGCTCTCAACACCATTTGGGCATCCTTGACCGCGGTTTCGAATCCAAAACTGCGGGATGTCCACATCAGGTCATTGTCAATAGTCTTGGGAACCCCCACGACGGCAATCTTGAGGTGCCGTCTTTTAATTTCTTCATGGATCTCCTGGGCCCCGCGCAGGGTCCCGTCGCCCCCGATTGTGAAAAGAACGTCCACCTTCCATTCCACCAGGGTGTCGACCATCTCGTCAATGTCCTGGGGGCCCCGGGAGGTCCCGATCAGAGTCCCTCCCTGGTGATGCGCAGTTTCCAGTTTTTCCGGGGTAAGAAAGATCGGATTCTTCCTGGAATTCCTCGACAGTCCTTCATATCCGTAGCGAAAACCGAGAATACGATTTATCCCGTAGTCATTGGTCAGGGTGATTGTTATTGACCTGATAACATCATTCAGCCCAGGGCAAAGGCCACCGCAGGTGACAATGGCGCAGCTGGTCTTTTCCGGATCAAAAAAAAGCTTTTCCCTGGGGCCGGCAAGCTCGAAATGAGGAATCTCCCGGCCGGCCCTTTTTAACTTCTCCGCCACCAGGGTTTCCGATGTCACCATCACTCCGTTTTCCGGCCCGACAAATAATTTTTTCCGATCCTTCAAGGGGGATTCATATCCGGGAGGGCCGAGAACCTCTATCTCCAGGCCCTCCTGGTCGGGGACATTTTTCAACTCAGGGTTTTCCTGGTCTGTCTTCATTTGATTTTCTCCTCTTCACGATTATACCTGCTCCAGCTGCATGACTGGAAGCAACGCCTTCACCAGGGCCTGCCCGGGCTATGGAGAACGGGCTGAAGGTCTTGTTAAGGCCTGGATGAATATTGTAGACTCCTAATCTATATCAAGATCAGGCCAAATTCAGGGAATATTTCATATGCCGACTTCTGATACCTCACCGGGAGAATGCAGGAAACTCGGGGTCACGGTTACTCCCGAGGGGGTAAATTTCTGTGTTTTCTCCAAGAATGCCACCCGGGTGGACCTGCTGCTCTTTTCCGATCCGAATTCAAAACTGCCCAGCCGGGAGATCCCGCTTTCGCCGGTCGAAAACCGGACCTTCTACTACTGGCACATAATGGTGTGTGGACTCAAACCCGGACAGCTTTACGGCTTCCGTGTCCACGGTCCATGGCTGCCGAAAGAAGGGATGAGATTCAATCCGGCCAAGGTATTGCTCGATCCCTATGCACGCGCTGTTGTGGGAAACGACATTTATGACCGGGAAGCAGCCTGCGGAAGAGAAGATAATTCCGATAGCTGTATGAAGAGCGTCATCGCACCCATTGATGGATACGACTGGGAAGGGGATGCCCCCCTGCACCATCCGCTGGGTGAGACAATCATCTACGAAATGCACGTAGGTGGATTCACCCAACACGAAAATTCCGGGGTATCCGATGAAAAAAAAGGTACTTACGCCGGACTGATCGAAAAAATCCCCTACCTGCAGAGCCTCGGCATCACCGCGGTGGAATTGCTTCCGGTGTACCAGTTCGACAGGTATGATGCCCCGGCCGGGCTTCCCAACTACTGGGGATATGCTCCCATATCATTTTTTGCCCCGCATCGCGAATACAGTTCCGACAAATCCACCCTGGGGCCGATAAATGAATTCCGGGATATGGTCAAAGCCCTTCATCGGGCAGGGATCGAAGTGATCCTGGATGTGGTCTACAACCACACTGCTGAAGGCAGTGAGGACGGCCCGACCCTCTGCTGGAAGGGATTTGAGAATTCTACCTATTACATGCTCGAAAAAGACAAGTCTTTTTACAAGAATTACAGTGGGACCGGGAATACGGTAAACACCAACCATTCGATTGTGAGAAAAATGATTATCGACAGCCTTCACTACTGGGTGGAGGAAATGCATGTCGACGGCTTTCGGTTTGACCTGGCATCCGTCCTCTCCCGCGGGGAATCAGGAGAAATGCTGAAAAATCCTCCGATACTCTGGGATATAGAAAGCGACACTATCCTGGCAAAGACCAAGCTCATTGCTGAAGCCTGGGATGCAGGGGGACTTTACCAGGTCGGAAGTTTTGTCGGGGACCGCTGGCAGGAATGGAATGGAAAATTTCGTGATGATGTGCGGAGATTCTTCCGAGGAGACCCGGGAACAACCAGGGATCTGGCCCCCCGGCTGATAGCGAGCCCCGACATCTACGGCCACGAAAAGAGGGAGCCGGAGCAGAGCATCAACTTCATTACCTGCCATGACGGGTTCACGGTCAATGACCTGGTTTCCTACAACCAGAAGCATAACCTTGAAAACCGTGAAAACAATCGCGACGGCACCAGTGAAAACTACAGCTGGAACTGCGGGACCGAAGGACCTGCGGAGTCAATGGAAATCGAGTCCCTGAGAAACCGGCAGATCAAGAATTTCCTGGCTGTCACCCTGCTCTCCCTGGGTACTCCGATGATCCTGATGGGTGATGAAGTACGCCGGACCCAGCGCGGAAACAACAACGCCTACTGCCAGGACAGCGAAATCAGCTGGTTTGACTGGAGCCTCCTTGACCGTCATTCCGACATCTTGAGATTCGTGAGGGAAGTAATTAAGCTTAGATATGACCTGGGCATCACCTTCAACACCAGGAAATCGGAACTTAACCGGGTGCTGGCAAGGAACAGGCTGGAATGGCACGGCATCGGGGTTAATAAACCGGACTGGTCGGACAGCTCCCGCAGCCTCGCATTATCCATCCATAACAGGGCCAATAACAAGCTGATCTATGTAGCATTCAATGCCTATTGGAAACCCCTGAAATTCGAGCTGCTGCCGGTGGATTCTTCTGAGCCATGGAGAATGGTGCTGAATACCGTAAAGGAATCTCCCAATGATATCAGGCCATTCCAGGAGGCCCCTGAAATTACTGCAAAACACCTGACAGTCCAGCCCAGATCGGTTATCACCCTGGTGACAAGGTACGGGCCTTAGCCGCCTCGCTACGAAAACCGGTGAGAAATGCGTAGCGACAGGATAAGCCCGAGGTATCGGGATAGAGGGGAATTGAAGATCAGGGCCATGGACAGGCACGGACCAACACGGACAGGGCTGCTCAATCGAAAAGGTATCCGTTTTCCTTTCCTGCAAGTTCCCGGTTGATCTCATCAATATTGGGAATAAGCCGGTAGGTCTCAGGGCTGTTGAGCTGCGACACTTCGGGAGAGAGCATTTTTCTCAAGGCCTTGCGGTCGCAGTACAGGCCGCGGACAGGAAAACATTCCCGGGCTAAACTGGTCATGAAGGACTCCTTCTCCTGCATCGAGTCGCAATAAAAATCTTCCATCACTATCTCCCGGAAGCTGATTCCCCGGGAGAGGAGAAACTCGCGGTACCACTGGACCTCGGAACGGTACCAGTCGATATTCAACTTCAGGTTCTCGACATCAAGAGGTTTGAAATTGGTATTGAGAATCTTTTGGCGGTCCCGCCTCCACTCGCGGGCCTGGAAGGATATCTCATTTGAAACCGCCCTCTTCAGGGCGTTGCGCCTCCAAAGGAACAGAATATTCCGGAATCCGTACTCCAGGAGGCGGCAGTTGAGTTCCCGGGAAAGCTGGCAGTTGAGATGCTTGACCACATTGATCCCCCGGGAGTAGAGCTCATCCAGCACCCGGAAGAGGTCGTCCTCTCCAGCTATCTCCCTTCCGCGGGCATAGCCGTCCTTCTCGTTAAAAGGCTCCAGAATTACCTTCACTCTCCAGAACATTCCCAGCCCCTCGGCCAGGGTTGTCGATCCTGTGCGGGGAAAGGCAAACACCAGGACTCCGCTCTTGCTTGCTGCTCGTCTGAACATATTCATAGATGAATTCCAATTGCCCGGTCTTCAGCATTGTTATGCGGGACGGCAATGATCCAGAGATTCCCTGTAATCAGAGCATTATTTCTCTGCTGCCATCAGGTCCGCATATTCCCACGGGCTGTAATCCGGGGAGGGCCACAGCCCTTCATCCGCCCCGATCACCAGGTAATGATATAGGGGATTTATCCCTTTTTTTGCCACCCCCGGATTGGTATTCAGATACCATTTGGAATCAAAATAACGGTTCGGAGACCTGCCTTCATAACCTCCGTAACGGACAAAATGAAGCAACAGGTCTCCCTCGTATTCGGACAGGTCCTTGTAGGCCTCCCTGTAGAATTCCGGAGAAAACTGCCCGCTCTCCCGTATCTTCCTGATTGCCCTGGCCTCCCAAAAGTACCTTATGACCGGGAGCCTGGTAAAAACCTTGTATGCGGTTGGTGACTGGAAGCCCTGTCTGCCGAACCGGTTCCTCCTTAGAATCCTGCCCTCTGAAACCGCAGCCCGCCTTTCCATGTTAGTCAGGAGTTCATTGAGGTAAAAGGACACCTCCACCAGCCTTTTCCTGAGGCGCTCATTTTCCAGTTTTAAATCGGACAGCTCATCGGGCCTGTCGATTTTATCTGCGCCTGTCCCGGAAAGCCGTTTCTCAATCCCGAGCAATTCTTCCCTCGTATCTTCATCATTCATCTGAACTCTCCAAATCATGTTCCTGATTTCACCAAATCGCTTGCGGATAAACCTGCAAAGGATATCATCGCCCAAAGCGAAAACAATATCTTGCCGGAGAGAGAAGTTTTTCTCCTCCCCTGAACTCTCCAGCATCCTGTCGGCATTCTCCAGAAGATAGGCCAGGTTCCGGCTGTCGTCCACCAGCTGCGGTTCACCTGCCACCCTCATTTTTTCTTTCATCAGGCGGGCGGCCGCCTCCAGAATGTCCCTGTTGCAGGTTCCTTTACTGAGCATCCATATCAGGTTGCCGATGTGGAAAGCCTTGAATTCTCTCCTGTATCGTTTCAGCCCGAAATGATCTATCCTGGATGAGGTGTCATCCCAAACTCTCCCGTACCTGTGAATCCGCTCAAGGCTCTGGGGGGAATTGATAATGCTTCCCGGCCTGATTCGATAGGTCAATACTATTTCCTTCAGGTATACTACCTTCTCCGCAAATTTATACAGAAAAGGGGTAAGGGAAAGGTCTTCGTGCTCCCCCGGACAAAAAGTCAGCCCGGAACGGCGGTAGAGATCTGCGTCTATCAGGATTCCCCAGGGACGTACCGGTAAAAACGTCCCGTTGATGCCCAGCCATCTCCTGACCGCCTCATCCCCATCGATCACCCCAAAAGCAGCGGCCTCTCCAAAATCCATGTTCCGGTCATGGTCTGAAATGGTCCCTTCAAAATCAAGCTGCTCACAGCTCCCGATCACTACGCCGACATGGTCCCTTTCCGCGGTTTCCAGGAGCAGCTTCAGGGCCCCGGCTTTCAGGAAATCATCAGAATCAAGAAAGAAAATGTACTCTCCCCTGGAATGGCTCACCCCGGTATTCCTCCCGGGGCCGGTTCCCTGGTTGGTCTCGTGAGAAATAATCCTTATCCTGGAATCATTTTTTCGCAGGTCCTCCGCAATACTGGGAGAGCGGTCAGTGGAAGCATCATTCACCAATACAAGTTCAAGGTTGCCGTAGTCC
>CAZOGT010000003.1:0-1600 GCA_964579015.1 uncultured Acidobacteriota bacterium
CCCGGCCGGCGGCCAACGCCCCCAACGAGGCAGGTCCGCCTCATCATTTTTTCGACGCCGATTCCGACCCCGACGCCGACCCCGACCATTGCCATCAATCATCTCCGATATCATGATTTCCTTCAGCAATATTTAACGGAATCGCCTGCCGGCGGCGTTTTTTGGGGATGCAGATCAGGAGATCCGCGCTCCCGGCCGACCCCGACGCCGATTTAACATCCTCCTCACCCGCGAAAAATGGGGAAACTCCTGATTTCCCGAGGGGCGGAGTTTTTCAGCCTTTCAGCCATCTTTGTGTTATTTTGAAACATCGGGGAATCCTTATCGATATAGGGGTTGAGGTTCCCGCTGCAAACGTTTACAACTCAGATAAAGAGAGAGAAATGAAAGCAAGAAAAATTATCGACGACATTTACTGGATGGGTTCAGTGGACTGGGACAAGCGACTTTTTGATGTGCTGGTGCCCCTGCCGGATGGGACCAGCTACAATGCCTATCTTGTCAGGGGCAGCGAGAAGACCGCGCTGCTGGACACGGTTGAGCCCCACATGGCCAGCGAACTGATGGGGCAGCTGGAGGGTGTTGAGAGGCTCGACTATGTAATCTCCCACCATGCTGAACAGGACCACTCGGGTGTGATTCCCGCGGTCCTGGAGAAATACCCCGGGGCTAAACTGGTGACCAATGCCAAGGCGAAGGGTATGCTCCTGGACCTGCTGAATATCCCGGAGGAATCATTCCTGGTGATTGAGGACGGAGAAAGGCTCTCCCTTGGCAACAAGACCCTGCAGTTCATCTTAACTCCCTGGGTACACTGGCCTGAAACCATGGTTACCTACCTGGAGGAGGACCGGATTCTTTTCAGCTGTGATTTTTTTGGCTCCCATATTGCCACCAGTGATCTTTTTGTTACTGATGAATTCAGGGTCATGGATGCCGCGAAGCGCTATTTCGCGGAGATAATGATGCCTTTCCGGACGATTATCTCAAAAAACCTGGAAAAGCTGGATGCCCTGGATATTGACATGATCGCGCCCAGTCACGGTCCAATTTATCCCCGGCCGGAGCTGATCCTGGAGGCTTATCGGACATGGGTTTCGGGGCCACTGAGCAACACCGTGATTCTTCCCTACGTATCAATGCATGAAAGCACCAGGCGGATGGTGGAGTATTTTGTTTCTTCCCTGGTGGAAAAGGGGTTGAAAGTCGAACAGTTCAACCTGGCAGTTACTGATACCGGAAAGTTTGCCATGTCCCTGGTGGATGCCCCGGCGATCGTCATGGCAACCCCTACAGTCCTGGGCGGTCCCCATCCCTATGCGGTCTACTTTGCCTACCTTGCCAATGCCCTTCGCCCGAGGACCAGGTACATATCATTCATCGGGTCCTTTGGCTGGGGCGGAAGGACTGTTGAGATGCTCAAGGATCTGACCTCGGGGCTGCAGGCTGAATACCTTGAACCGATGCTCTGCAAGGGAGTTCCGGGCCCTGATAATTATGAAGCTCTTGATCGCCTGGCATCATTGCTCGCCGAAAAAATCGGAAACTGAAGATTCCTGTTTTGCCGGGCCGCATTGGCGGCTCGCCCTCAGGATCGGGG
>CAZOGT010000003.1:1700-27931 GCA_964579015.1 uncultured Acidobacteriota bacterium
CGCGCCCCTGCGTCTCTGCCAAGAAGCTCCTGCCAATCCCCAAAGAGTGATGCCCGCAGGGCGCAATTAATTTTATTGAATAATTATATATCGATGACCGGTTGGAGGACTCCGCGTCAGGGTCAGCTTTTAGAGTATTAGCGGGGATTTCAGGCGGGTTAGGGTCCTGGGGCTCCGGAAGGTGAGTTCGGAGGGTTTGCGGGCTGTCATCAGGCAGCACTTTTACCCATGGTTACGGTGATTTTGAGACAGACCGGAAACTTGAATTATGACTAAACGCAGGAGCTTTCCTGATCCGAGTGAACGGGTGATCGAGGCTCGGCAAGGCCCGGCTTCCATTTCTGCCCAGGGCGGGGAGCGGCTGAACAAGCTTATCCGCAATTCAGGTGACATTATCGCCATTATTGATGAGCGGGGGATTGAAAGGTTTGTCAGCGATTCGGTGGAACGGATCACTGGGTACACTCCCGAAGAAGTTCTTGGGACGAGCTGTTTTGCCTACCTCCATCCCGGAGACCGTAAACGCATCCAGCGTGATTTTGAACAATTGCTCTGTACACCCGGGGGAGCATATCGGGCCGATTACCGGCACCGGACCAAGAGCGGAGAATGGGTGCACCTGGAAGCCATCGGAACCAACTTTCTGGATGACCATGATATTCGGGGTATTGTCCTCAATATCAGGGATATAACCGAACACAAGCTGGTAGAGGACTCCCTCCGCAGGAGCAAGGATCATCTCGACAAGCTGTTGAGAAACTCCAGCGACATCCTGATGATAATGGATATTGATGGCAGGGAACTCTACATAAGCGAGGCTATCGAGGGCATCACCGGCTATGCGGCCGGGGAGCTTATCGGCACTGTGAGCTTCGACCATATCCACCCTGATGATCTCGAGAGAGTCAAGGCAAAGGTGGCAGCGGTGCTCCAGGAGCCTGAAAAGCCGCAGCGGGTCGAATTCCGCCGCCGGAAAAAGGGCGGTGGCTGGGTGCACCTGGAGGCGGCCGGGATGAACCTGCTTGAGGACCCTGACATCAGGGGGCTGGTTATCAACGCCCGCGACATAACGGATCGCAAGGAAAAGGAAGCGGCTCTCCGCAAGAACCTGGGAATGCTTGACAAGCTTATCCGGAACTCCAGCGATCTTCTCGTGATCCTGGAGCCGGACGGCACTGAAAAGTACATGAGCCATTCATTGCTGCGGCTGACCGGCTACAGCCCTGATGAAGTCGTGGGAACGGTCTGTTTTGATCATTTCCATCCTGATGACCTGCCTCGGGTTGAGAAGGTCAGGCAGGCCCTCCTCGAGCGTCCCGGGGAGCCGCAGAGGATTGAGTACCGCCGCCGGACCAGAAGCGGCGACTGGATCATCCTGGAAGCTATCTGCAGCAATCTCCTCGATGACCCTGACATCCAGGGGATAGTGGTCAATGCCAGGGACATAACCGAGCGCAAGCTGGCAGAGCGGCGGCTGAGCAGCAGCAGGGCGCGATACCGCCAGCTGGCCAGGCTCCTGCCGGAAGCCGTCTGGGAGGCTGATCTGGAGGGCCGGCTCAGGTTCCTGAACCAGAAGGGAATGGAACTCCTGGGGTATACCCAGGAAGATATAGATTCCGGCGTGAACGGGTTCGAGCTGTTCGCTCCTCCCGGGCGGGAGGCCTGCATCGAGAGGACCGCGGCGGTTCTGCATGGAGCTGAGACCGAGATAACGGAATACGAAATGCTCCGCAAGGACGGGAGCACCTTTCCCGCGCTGGTTCATTCCGACCTGGTGCGCGAGGAAGGCAGGCCGGCCTATTTTATCGGGATAGGGATTGACATCACGGAGCGCAAAGAGTCCGAACAGGAGATGAGTCACCTGGCGGCTGCCATTGAGCAATCCGGCGAGACCATAATGATTACCGATACCGAGGGATTGATCCGCTATGTCAACCCGTACTTTGAGCATGTTTCGGGCTACCGGCGCAGGGAAGTCATAGGAAGGAACGCCGGGATCCTGAAAAGCGGTGAGCAGAGCTCCGGCTTTTACCGGTCCATGTGGGGAGCCCTCGGGAAGGGAGAGACCTGGCAGGGCAGGTTTATCAACAGAAGGAAGGACGGCACCCTTTATTATGAAGAAGCCACGATTTCTCCTGTTTTTGACCGTTCAGGAGTAATTGCCGGTTATGTCGCTGTCAAGCGGGATGTTACCGAGCAGCTGAGAATCACCCGGGAAAAGGAGGACCTGGAGCAGCGGTTTCACCAGGCGCAGAAAATGGAGTCAGTGGGCCTGCTGGCGGGCGGCGTTGCCCATGACCTGAACAATCTGCTGACCCCGATCCTCGGTTACGGGGAGATGCTCCTGGCTGGTTCAGTAAGGGCCCGGGTCCGCAGGGAATACGCGAAGGGAATAGTCCAGGCGGGCAGGGGCGCCAGGGACATTGTGAACCAGCTGCTGGCCTTCAGCCGGAAGCAGGCCCTGGAAATAAAGCCGGTAGACCTGAATCAACTGGTTACCAGGTTTGAACGGCTTTTGCGGAGGATGATTCCCGAGGATATCAGCATCAGCATCAACACCTGCAAGGACCTGCCGTTGATAATGGGAGATATCAATCAGCTTGAACAGGTGGTGATGAACCTCGCGGTGAATGCCAGGGACGCCATGCCCTCAGGCGGGAGCCTGGGTATCGAAACGGGTGTTTTTGAGCTGGATGAAAAAGAAGCAGGCGCAAATGAAGAGCTCAAGCCGGGAATCTTTGCCTCCATGACAATCAGGGATACCGGGTTCGGCATGGATGATCGGACCAGGGAGCAGATTTTCGAGCCGTTTTTCAGCACTAAACCCAGGCATAAAGGTTCAGGGCTGGGCCTTGCCACGGTGTACGGGATTATCAGGCAGCACGGGGGTGATATCAGGGTTCAAAGCCGTCCGATGGCCGGATCTTCTTTCCAGGTTTTACTGCCCGCGGCAGGCTGCCAGACTTCTCCTGACGAGAGCAGTGAGATTAAAAATCCGGCTCTGAAAGGATCCGAGACAATACTCCTCGTCGAAGATGATGAGCGTGTCCGCGAGATGTCGCTATATTTTCTCAAGAGAAAGGGGTACAAAGTCATTCCGGCTGAAGACGGTGAGCAGGCCCTGGCGCTGGCCGGGGAATCAGGAAACTCCATAGATTTGCTCCTGACTGATGTGGTGTTGCCCGGCATTAACGGCAAGGACCTCTATGACTTGATTTCCGCTTACCAGCCTGAAATGGAAGTAATTTACATGTCTGGATACACCGGGGAAGTATTGAAATCCAGGGGGGTAATGGATAAGAGTATCAATTTTATCCAGAAGCCTTTTTCGGTGGAGTCGCTCGCTTCCAAGATCAGGGAAGTCCTTGGAAATAAGGCAAGAGGGGGAAATATAAAACCTGCCGGACAGGGGAGCCCTGCCCGATGTTTATACTCCCGATTCTCTCCCTGTGAGGGGTGCCGTTTCGCTGCGAAGACCGGTGGGTTATCCGGGTTAAGTCAGTGATCGCAGGCATTTGCCCCGACCTGGAGAGAATTCTCCAGCCAGGCCCGCACGATTTCTTCCGGTGTTGCAGCCGGGGCCCCGGCCAGTACCTGGACTCCATGCTGTTCGAACATCCCCTGGGCGCGTCCTCCCATGCCGCCGGCAATAACCAGATCGGCTCCCTGCTCCCTTACCCACTGCGGGAAAACTCCGGGTGCATGCCTGGGAGGCGTTACCATCTCCACTCCGGATATTTTCCTGTTTTCATCCACTTCGACAATAGCAAACTCTTGACAGTGACCGAAGTGCTGGCAGAGTCGCCCTTCGGCACACGGAATAGCAATCTTCATTGAATCATCCTTCCTTGTTGATAAAGCATGTCATTCGGGAGTTTGTAATAATTGAAATAATCTCCCGTAACGTTCAGGAAACAGGGGATTCAGGCCAGTGTTCTGCGGCGTCCGCGGCACTCAGTACTTGGAGTTCCCCTGATTTCAGTCCTTCAATAGCCTTTGAAATTGGACCTCTGACCCCGGAATAGACAAGAATTCCAGCCTCTGAAAAAATCCTGAAAGCCTTGGGTCCGCAGTGCCCGGTAATTACGGCCCCGATATTCTTCATCCGCAGGTTTCTTGCTGCCTGTACACCCGCTCCTTCCGGGGCGAGCGCGTCGAGGTTATTTTCGATATGTCTGTAGGTGCCGGTTTCAGTGTCGTAAAGTATAAAACCGACCGCCCGGCCAAATCTGGAGTCCACCCTGGATTCCAGGTTTGTTCCCGGTGTAGGAATAGCTACGATCATCCTCTTCTCCTGCATTTAGCCCGTTGCGCTGGTTCTGAGCTGCTGAGGAAGCCTCACCACGTTAGGGTGAACGATGTTCCCGCAGATCAGGGTTGATATTGACAATGTAGTTACTGCCACGTATTATGCACTATAGTCCATAACCAAGTCAACAATGATTTTGAGCTATGGATCATAAAGGAGTCATATGCCCAGGCCACCCAAAGAGAAGATAATCGGATGTCATCCCGGGCGCAGGGTTTTCAGGACCGCCGGGGTTCCGATCCGGAAATCAGAGATGATCAGGGTGAGCCTGGAGGAGTTTGAAGCGATAAGGCTTGCTGATGTAGAGGGGTTTCGTCACGAGGAAGCAGCGGAGATGATGGGGACTTCCCGCCCTACATTGACCAGGATACTCAAATCCGCCCGCAATAAGGTCGGCAGGGCTCTGACTGAAGCCCGGGCCCTGGTGGTGGAAGGGGGTAATGTAACTGTTGGAAGAATGCCCGGGTTTACCTGCCACAGGTGTGATTTGAAATTCAGCAGAAATGCAGGGACGGATGATGCCTGGAAATGCCCGAAATGCGGAGAACCGGAGACTCCCGGAGAAAAAGGGGTTCCTGATGAATAGCACTGGATACGAAAAGTGCGGGGCCGGCAGGAAATACGGGCTAGATCAGTCCTGAACCGAGGCCTGCGGCAATGACCAGCAGCAGAATTCCCGCGAGGTACTGGACAGTTGTCATGGTGATTTTATGCAGATAACGCTTGCTGATCATAACCCCGGCAAATGCTGCCAGGACGGCCGCAATGATCATCGGCCACTGGCCGGAGCTGATCGGATTCTCACTGCCGGCAATGATAAAGACCAATGCATAAGTGGCAATCCTGGCCATATCCACCATGAATCCGATTACCGCGTTGGTGCCGACAAACGCCTGGGTTGAAACACCCACCTTCAAGAGAAAAGCAGACCTCAGGGCACCCTGGTGCCCGGAAAAACCTCCAAAGAAGCCCGACAGCAGTCCGCCGGGGAGAAGGTATTTACGATCAAATTTCAGTTCCTTCAGCCGGGGGAGCAGTTCGAACAGGGCGAAGATGAACATGAGGATTCCCATTACCAGCTTTACCGGGGTGACCACGGCTGTGTGGGACCCGAGGGTATAGGTCAGGATTTCATCAAAGTGGGAGACATATCCAAGGGCCCAGGCTCCCGCAAAAGCCGCAAAAATTGCGGGAATTCCGAACCTGGTCACCAGGGACCAGTCAGCATGCCTGCCGACAATCCCGATTTTAAAGATATTGTTGGCTCCATGGACAATGGCAGTGGCTGCGACCGCCACCTCGACAGGGAAGAAAAGGGCAAAAACCGGCATCAGCAGGGTGCCCAGACCGAATCCGGAATAAAGGGTCATCCCGGCGGTCAGGAATGAAGCTGCCGCGATAATGATGAATGAGACCATGTCCGGTAATCCTTTCAGCCGCTAATATGTATTCGCGCCGTGCCGGGATTCAGGATTTTTCTCCGGAAAACCGGGGTGTGTGTGGAATCGGCAAAGGCCCGGAACCGGAAGGGAAGGTGAAAACAGCCGCCCGGAGATTGTTTTTCCGGGCGGCTGTCGGTTACCTGATGAGCAGGGATTTCATACCCTTCAGGAATCAGTTCATTTTCCCGCCATCATCGCTTCAATATCACCCTGTACTGTGCCGATAGGTTTGATATCGAATTTATTGACAAGGACTGAAGCCACATTGGGAGAAAGGAATGCCGGCAGGGTAGGCCCGAGACGGATGCCTTTGACTCCCAGGGAGAGCAGGGCCAGGAGTACTGCCACGGCTTTCTGCTCATACCATGCGATATCGTAGGAGATGGGCAGGTCATTGATATCTTCCAGGCCGAACGCCTCCTTCAATTTCATGGCAATCACTGCCAGGGAATAGGAGTCGTTGCACTGCCCGGCATCAAGAACCCTGGGAATTCCGCCGATATCTCCGAGCTGCAGCTTGTTGTAGCGAAACTTGGCGCACCCGGCGGTGAGGATTACGGTGTCCGGAGGGAGGTTCTCCGCGACCTCCGTATAATAATTCCTGTCTTCATTGCGCCCGTCGCATCCGGCCATCACCACGAAGCGTTTTATTGCCCCGGACTTGACGGCTTCCACGACCTTGTCCGCCAGGGCCAGCACCTGGTCATGGGCAAACCCACCGACGAGGGTCCCGGTTTCGAGTTCCTGGGGAGGGGGAAGGGTTCTGGCCTGTTCTATCATGGCGGAGAAATCCTTGGCCCCGCCGTTGATTCTTTCCGGTATGTGCCTGGCCCCGCTGATTCCGACCATTCCGGTCGTGTAGAGGCGGTCCAGGTATGTATTGTTTTTCCTCAAGGGCACGAGACAGTTGGTGGTTAAGAGGATCGGCCCGTTGAAGGTCTCGAATTCCTGGTTCTGGTGCCACCATGATCCTCCATAGTTGCCCGCAAAGTGGTCATATTTCTTGAATGCGGGGTAGTAGTTGGCCGGAAGCATTTCCCCGTGGGTGTAGACATCCACGCCCGTACCTTCAGTCTGCTTCAACAGCTCCTCCATATCCTTCAGGTCGTGTCCGCTGATCAGGATCGCCGGATTGTTTCTCACGCCCAGGTTGACCTCGGAAATTTCAGGATGCCCGTAGGTGGAGGTATGAGCCTCATCCAGCAGGGCCATGGTGGCAACAGACACTTCCCCGGCTTTCAGGACCAGGCCGGTCATCTCCTCAGCTGAAATATCCCTGGTAGTCGAGGCCAGCCCGGAAATTATGAAGTCATAAATCTCATCCTTTTCGAATCCCAGGGCAGCGGCATGGTCCGCGTACGCCCCGACTCCCTTGAGTCCGATGATCAACAATTCCCTGAGAGAGCGGACATCTTCGTTCCCGGTTGAGAGAACGCCGACACTGGGGGCCTTGAGGGCGAAATCCGCCGGGGTTTCCCCGGTCCATTCAGCCGCGTCATGCAGCTTCCCGCTGAATGCCGACCCGTGTTGTTCCTGGTAGGCATCGAGGAACTCTTCCTTCAGACGGTCCCTCACCTGAAGGGCCTCCCTGATCAGTTCTTCAAACCGTTGGTTGTCCCAGTTGGCATTAGTGATGGTTGCAAACATCCCCTGGACAATGAAACGCCCGGTGCCGGGGTCTGAAATCCCCATCTCCTTCAGTTTTTCGGCGTAGATGGAAACTCCCTTCAATACGAAAATCAGCAGGTCCTGCAGGTTGGCGGTTTCCTCTGGTTTTCCGCAGTATCCTAAAAAGGTGCATCCTGAATTCTTAGCGGTTTCCTGACATTGAAAACAAAACATATTACATTTTCTCCTTCTTGTTGATTGCAGGTTTCTCTATTTTTCCTCCGACCTCGATAATGATCTCCTCCAGCAGGAGATTCTTTCCGGATGCCCGCAGTGCGGCCTCGGCCAGGGCTGTCAGCCCGGAGCAGCAGGGTACCTCCATCCGCAGCACCTTGACGGCCCTGACACTGGAGGATGCGAGAATTGATGTCAATTTTTCCAGGTGCGGAGTGACATCATCCAGCTTGGGGCAGGCTACGGCTATCGACTTTCCCGCCAGAAAGCGGGTGTGGAAATCAGGTACCGCCACAGGTACGCAGTCGGCGGTCAGCAGCAGCTCACGGTTTTCAAAATACGGCGCACCAGGTGTCAGCAGGCTCAACTGGACGGGCCAGTGGCCCAGTGATGATCCGGTGCCGGAGGCAGGGGCATTGACCGGGGTGGAGGCATCCAGCTGCCTGGCGGCCATGCCGGGGCAGCCGGAAGTGCTGAGCGATTCTGTGGGGGGGGCTGGAACCTGGTGAGTGTTGTTTCCCATGTGAATCCGGGTCGCCGGCTCGTCAAACTCTTCTGCTTCCCGTTTTTCAATGGAGATGGCTCCCCGCGGACAGGCTCCGAGGCAGGCTCCGAGCCCGTCACAGTAGATTTCCTTGATCAGCCGGGCTTTTCCATTCACCAGCCTCAGCGCTCCTTCGACGCAATCGGGAATACATTTTCCGCAACCGTCGCAAAGCTCTTCGTCGATTCTTACTATGTCTCGCACAGGCATTCTTCTTGGTCTCCGAGGCGGAATGAAGACGTCCGCCTTCTTTAGTTGTCAGCTTTCCGGGTCAGCTGTTTAAAAAACGTGCCATATCCTTCAGGGTAGTTTCTGCAAACCTCCTGCGGACCATGTCCTGGATGTCCCGGACCAGGCAACCCATGATGCAGGTTTTGGACGGGGAACAGACCGGGATCTTGAGCATGCAGTGTTCCTCGCGAATCGGGCCTTCTATGGCCTCAAATACGTCCAGGACAGAGGTCTTCTTCGGGTCGCAGGCAAGCGTGAAGCCTCCGTTGGGACCCCGGGTGCTGCTTACGATTCCGGCTTTGGTCAGCCGCTGCAGGATCTTGGCCATGTGATTGGCCGACCCATGCAGGGTTTCAGCCATTGACTGGCTGGTAAGGCTCTGGTTCTCCGGCGCCGCGGCCAGCAGGCTGCAGGCGTGGATTCCCATGCCGGCGGCATCTGAAACATGAAGCATCTGGGGCATATCCTTCAACCTCCCTGGAAATCCATTGACGGAACAATGGGTCCGAGCATTTTCGTTTTTCCTGATTCCAATATGCTGTCCATATATTTAAGTATTATGGTACCACTTTACCTGTATTCAGACGGGATGTCAAGTAGAACGTGTTGAGGAGTTTCACCTTTTTTTGCTGGTGAGAAGGATTTTAGATCGGGGTGGAAAGCGTGGCATAAGCTTCCAGCTTATGTTCGTTTCTGGTGACTGTCCCTTATAGGTGACTCCGGGGTACTGGCAGCCGGCCGGATCCTGTATTCTTCACTTAAGCTGTGATAAATTGCTCCGGGTTCATCGGATTTGATGTGATGGTGGAGTCCGGATTCCGTGTCCCGGCCGGAGTTCGGGCAGATTATCGATTCCGGACAGATTAAGATATTCATTCCGGTCGATTTGGAAACTCTATGCTCTGGATACTTGCTGCCTATGTGATTGTAATGCTCGGGATAGGATTTCTTGATTCCGGCAAAGTGAAGACCTTTGACGGGTACATCCTGGCCGGGAGGAACCGGGGCTCCCTGATGGTGGGGAGTTCCATCCTTGCCAGTGTTGTCGGGGCGTCAGCGACCCTGGGGGTCGCTGACCTTGCCTACCAGGTCGGATTCCCGGCCTTCTGGTGGCTGGGCAGCGGCGCTCTCGGCCTTTTCCTGTGCGGGACACTGGTGGCGGGAAAAATCCATGGGCTCGGGGTATACACCCTGGCCGAGCTGGTCCGGCGGATAATCGGGCCTTCGGCGGGGCAGGCGGTTTCAGTGGTGGTAGTCATTGGCTGGACCGGGATTGTGGCCGCCCAGTTTGCAGCAGCGGGAAAGATCGTTTCCTCCATGACCGGCTGGAGTTATCCCTCCGCCCTGGTTGCCTCGGCCTCCCTGATCATCGGCTACAGCATCCTGGGCGGGCAGGTTTCCGTGCTGAAGACCGATGCCGTTCAACTGATCCTGCTCCTGGGGGGGCTTTCAGCAACCATCTGGTTCCTGTTCGGAAGGACCGGGCTCCCCCCGGGCGGCATGGAACTGCGGCTGTTCAATGAGGCTTTCGGTCCGGACCGTTTCTGGTACTTTATGCTGGTGGTAGGCAGCGGATTTATCATCGGCCCGGATATCTTCAGCCGCCTTTTCACGGCCCGCAGTCCCGGGTCCGCCCGCTGCTCAACCTGGATTGCCGGGAGCCTTCTGCTCCTGGTGAGCCTCGGCATTGCAGCAATTGGGATTTGGGGGCGGAGTTTTGTCGAACTGCCCGAAGGGGCCTCCCTGCTGCCCTGGGTGCTGGAGCATGAGGTCCCTTTCTGGCTGGGGGCCATGTTTTCATTCGGGCTTCTTTCAGCTATCGTTTCCTCTTCCGATACCTGCCTGATGTCCGCCTCAGCCATTGCCGAACATGACCTGCTCAAGGGCTCCGGGGTCCCGCGGACCAGGATAATCATTCTATTGATGGGCCTGTCAGCAATCATCATCGCCGCCCTGGAAGCAGACATCATCAGCACTCTTCTTTTGGCTTACAGCCTTTTCAACTGCGGGGTGATCCCGCCGTTACTGACAGCAGTCCTTTTCTGGCCCGTGCGGAGATTGAGAGAAGGGTGGATGATCACAGCCGTAGCAGCCGGAGGCGGCGCGGGGATTGCGGGAAAGCTTCTGGAAGCTGAATGGGTTACCATGTGCGCCATGGGGCTTTCGCTGCTTCTTTCGCTGGCCGCGGTCAGGAAAAGAGAATTATAAAAATTGTGTAAAGAAGGAGAGTCCCTTTTACCGCAAAAGAAATGATCTCCTGGTTGAGGATTCGATATAAAGGTTTTATTTTGAGTATGTTATCGATTAGATTGCGGAGTTTGATTTTGCGTCAGGTTTGTCACGTGATTGCAAAGCGAAAATTCTACAGTCGCCGAATGCTTATCAAATAGGGTAAATTATGGCGAAGAGTTGGGGATTCAGCGGGACAGGATTTAGACAGAAATCGGTTTTCATTTCTTTATTCGCAGGGCAGGGATGTAAATATGGATTCTGGAGTTCATGATTCGGGCCTCCGCGGGAGATTTTTTCAGGTACTCATGCTGCTTGGATGTCTCTACCTGTTCCTTCTGAGCATCGACATGATGGGCGCCTCAATGAAGATGTTCGGTAAAGGTTTCACGGAGAGCCTCATATCGAGCACGGCGAACCCATTGGTTGGTTTGTTCATTGGAATCCTGGCTACATCCCTGATACAAAGCTCTTCGACAACGACTTCCATAGTGGTTGGAATGGTGGGCGGAGGAGCGCTGACAGTGCCAACGGCTATACCTATTGTAATGGGCGCCAACATCGGCACCTCGGTTACCAATACCCTGGTAGCCCTGGCCAACATGAACCGGTCCGCCGAGTTCAGGCGTTCCTTTGCGGCTTCGATAGTTCATGATTTCTTCAATTTCTGCTCAGTTCTGGTCATCTTCCCAATACAGTATTTCACTAATTTCCTTGGCCATTCTTCGGGATTCCTTGCTGATATTTTTCAGCATGCAGGGGGATTGAGCTACCTGAATCTGATCAAGGTGATCACCAAACCGGTAGTCGAGCTGATCGCGGGACTCATAAACAATACCGCGTGGCTGCTGCTGGCTATCGCCCTTGTTTTCCTGTTTATATCCCTCAAGCAGATAGTTTCTGTTTTGCGAAAACTGGTTTTGAAGAAAGCCGAAGCCCTTTTTGACAGGGTCATATTCAAGACCGCCCTGCGGGCCTTTCTGGTGGGAATGATTTTGACTGTATCTGTCCAGAGCAGTTCAGTGACGACCAGCCTGCTGATACCTTTTGCCGGGGCCGGACTCCTGACCCTGGCCCAGATCTATCCGTTTACCCTGGGAGCCAATGTGGGTACTACCATTACCGCTGTTCTGGCATCCCTGGTTACCGGCCAGATTCATGCCGTGCAAGTCGCTTTCGCCCACGTCCTGTTTAACCTTTCGGGCATCGCCATCTGGTACCCTTTAAAAAGAATTCCAATCTCAATGGCTGAAAAGTTTGCCGGAATGGCTACCTTGAACAGGGTGTTCCCGCTAGTGTACATTCTCGTCATGTTTTTTGTTATTCCCGCATTGTTTATTCTGTTGCTCAGCTGAGCAGACAGGGTGCTGACAGCCCTGAGGAATCAGGACAATAGTTTTTGAGATCAACAGAAAGAGAAATATGAGTTCTCAAGTTGAAAAGACCGGGCAGTTTGACTTCTACCTGAAAATTGTATTGCTGGTAGGTTACCTCTACCTTTTCCTGCTCAGCATTGACATGATGGGCACATCCATGAAGATGTTCGGAAAAGGTTTTTCCGAAAACCTTATTGCCAGCACATCAAATCCGTTGGTTGGAATACTGATCGGCATACTGGCCACTTCTCTCATCCAGAGTTCATCAACCACCACAACCATAGTTGTCGGGCTGGTGGGTGGAGGGGCGTTAACCGTGCCGAATGCGATTCCGATTGTAATGGGTGCCAACATTGGAACCTCAGTGACCAACACCCTGGTCTCCATGGCCAACATGAACCGCTCCTCTGAATTCAGGCGTTCCTTTGCGGCTTCGATAGTGCATGATTTCTTTAATTTCCTGGCTGTGCTGGTCCTGTTTCCGATCCAGTATTACACCAATTTCCTGGGACACGCCTCCGAGGCGATGGCCAGGGCATTCAGTAACGTGGGGGGGCTGGATTTTCTTAATCCCGCCAAGGCGGCAACCCAGCCTGTGGTCCATCTGTTATCCGGGCTGGTCCAGGAAAAAGGCTGGGCTCTGCTGCTTATTGCCCTGGTTTTTCTGTTTATTGCGCTGCGGCAGATCGTGGCTACGCTGAGAAGCCTGGTCCTGAAAAAGGCGGAGTCCCTGTTTGACAAGGTACTCTTCAAGACAGCCGGCAGGGCTTTTTTTGTAGGCCTCATCCTGACGGTTGCCGTGCAGAGCAGCTCAATTACGGTCAGCCTGGCGGTCCCGCTGGCAGGAGCCGGGTTGCTCACCCTTGTTCAGATTTTTCCTTTCACCCTGGGCGCGAACGTCGGTACCACGGTTACCGCGGTACTGGCTTCCCTGGTCACGGGAGAGATTTTTGCCGTCCAGGTGGCGTTTGCCCATGTTTTATTCAACCTTTTCGGCATAGTGGTCTGGTATCCCTTTAAACAGGTCCCGATTTCCATGGCAGAGGCCTTTGCTAATATGGCGGTCAGGAACAAGATGTACCCGGTTGCGTATATAATAGTAGCGTTCTTCATAGTTCCGGGACTGTTAATATTTGTCTTACGTTGATGTGAGGAGAATAAACATATGTTACGAGAATTAATGGCTGCATTTAGGAAGGAGAGTAAACTGGATGCCGCTTTCGAGCTGGTATACGATTCTCTGGAGACGTCAAAACATATGTTTATTGAATCCAAAACCATGTTTCGCTGCCGGGAAGATGATGCGGGTAAAGCGGTGGCCAAGCAGGACAAGTCCATCAACAAGGCTGAACGTTCAGTCAGGAAGAACGTTCTGAAGCACCTGGCGATATCAGGGGGGGACCATGCTGTTTCCGCCCTGGTCCTTACCAGCATCATTATTGACATTGAGCGTATAGGGGACTATTCCAAGAATATTGTAGAGCTGGCGGTAAAAGGACCTAAGCGGCCGAAGCTGGGGGAGGCAAAAGAGGACCTGGACAGGATTGAAAAAGGTATCGAGGATACCTTCAACCGCCTCCAGGTTATTCTTGCCGGTGACAAGGATTCCGATGCTGAGCAGCTGATCCAGGACTACTCCTGGGTCAATCCCCTTATTGACGATTATGTTAACCAGCTGCTCAGCGGAAAACTTGACAGTCTGACATCGCGGGAAGCTGTGACACTGGTTCTTTATTTTCGTTATCTTAAAAGAATTTTCTCCCATCTCCGCAATATTGCCACCAGCGTATTCCGGCCATTTCACAAGATCGGGTTTGTTCCCTCAGAGCTTAAAGGCGGAGAGGAAGAGGAAGTGTAGCCGGCATTTTTCATCGCCTCGCTGTGATAACCGGTGAGAAATGAGGATCAGGAACGTTGCGCATAAAAAAGGGCTGCCGGACGGCAGCCCTTTTTTATGTATACCTGGAAAACTTCAGATGGAGAAGGAGGGTTTTACGAGAGGCCTTCCATCTCCCAGCCTTTGCGGTATACGCGTTTCACGTATTTACTGGCCTCTTCATTATTGGTGTACCTCATGTTGGCCCCATCCCAGTTAAGGACCTGCCCCTGGTATTTCAGGGAAAGGTTGCCCATCAGGATCGACTCGCTCAGGGGTCCGGCATAATCAAAGTTTGAGGAAGGCCTGGTTCCCGCCTTGATATTATTTATCCAGTCCATCTGGTGAGCATCGATTCCGCCTTCGACCCTCGGGATCGTTGGCTCGGGAACGCCGCCGGCCAGGAACTCCTTGTGGGTTTTTTCCGGCAGCAGGCAGGGGTCTTTGCCATAGCAGCCGCACATTATTTTTCCCTTGTTGCCGATAAAGAGGCATCCTCCGTCTTGATCCCCAAGAATGCGGTCGTCTTCAAGCTCTTCAGGGCGGGCGGGCAGCATTCCGCCGTCCCACCAGCTGAGTTTGACAGGGGGCAGGCCTTCCCGTTCCGGATATTCAAACCTGATCACCGATCCCCACGGAAAGGACTGGTCAGTGGTAGGGGTACTGGATCCGACCACGCTGACCGGGTACTTGAGCTTCAGTGCCCAGAAGATGGGGTCTACGATATGGCAGGCCATATCTCCGAGAGCGCCTGTGCCATAGTCCCACCAGCCTCTCCAGTTCCAGGGAACATATGATTCGTTATATTCCCTCCAGGGAGCGGTCCCCAGCCAGACATCCCAGCTCAGGTGGTCCGGAACCGGCTGCCCGGGGGCCGGCTCCTTGAATCCCTGCGGCCAGAGGGGGCGGTTGGTCCAGGCGTGGGCTTCCCTGACTTCACCGATCACCCCGGCCCAGATCCATTCGCAGATCTGGCGGATACCTTCCCCTGAATGCCCCTGGTTTCCCATCTGGGTAATGACATTGTATTTATTGGCGGCTTCAGTGAGCTTTCTTGCTTCGAACACATCATGGGTCAGGGGTTTTTCCACGTAAACATGTTTGCCCCTCCGCATGCAGTCCATGGCGGCATAGGCATGCATGTGGTCAGGGGTGGAGATAAGAACAGCGTCGATGTCCTTTTCATGTTTGTCCAGCATCTCGCGGAAATCCCTGTAGGTTGGTACATCCGGGTATTCCTGGTAGGTCTTGGCGGCGCGGTTGTCGTCAGGATCGGCAAAGGCTATCATGTTCTGGCTGGAAGACCTGCTGATATTGGTTGATCCCTTGCCGCCGGCGCCGATAGCGGCGATATTGAGCTTGTTGCTTGGCGCCTGGCTTCCCAGCACGTAGGAAGGCACTATTGTAAAGGCGGCAGCCGCCGCGGCCGAAGCTTTCACGAAATCCCTTCTGTCTAAACCTGTTTTTTGATCGTTCATAATCCTTCTCCCGGGAATGGCCGGCCGGAGAAAATGGGGCCATTCCTTCGAATTTTCCGGTTGATTCCAAAAAGTTCAACACATGTCCAGTTAATAGGCACTACCAGCCCCAGGAGTCCCGGTACCGGGACAGTGTGCCGATTTTATCTTTCGAAGTTAGCAGAGGACACCTGTCAAGTCCAGAATTTTCCGTGCCGTCCGGATGGAATTTTAAGGCCGCCCCCGGCATGAAGCAGATGCTTCTCTTAACCCGGATTTCTCACCGGCTTGATACTGAGGCGGGAAAGAGAACGAATATAGGTATAAGGGCTAAAAAAGAGACTAAAAGGAAAAGTCGGCAATGACCGGGAAATGGTCGGAAGGATACCTGCCCTGGTTATTGTCACGGATGATCATTGAGTCAATGATGGATAAATCACCGCTGGAAAAAATATAATCAATTTTTTCTCCCACTGAATACCCCTCAAAACGGTTGAAGGTCCCGACCTTAACCGCCTCGGGATTCCTGGTGCGGAAAGCATCCTTGAATGGCTGGGGATTGGTCAGTGATTCTCCGCTGCCCATGGTTATGGGTTGATCTTCGACCATGTACCTGATGGCCGGATTGTATTCGCCGGCGTTGAAGTCGCCGGTGATTACTGCGGGAATGCTGATGTCATCCCTGGACAGGACTCTTTCCACCAGAAGCCGGGAGCTTTTTTCCCTGGAAGGCTGGGACTGGTGGTCAAAATGGGTGTTGAATATGTAGATTCTCCGCTCCAGCCTGGTGTCTTCCAGCTCGGCCCAAGTGACAATCCTGGGAATGGTGTTTCCCCAGCTTGCGCTTCCAGGCTTCTCCGGGGTATCTGAGAGCCAGAAGGTATCATGGGAAATAACCCGGTAACGGTCTTTTAAATAAAGAATGGCTGAAAACTCACCTTTTTTTTCCCCGTCATCGCGCCCTTTCCCAATGAAGCCGTATTCCGGCAGTTTTTCAATGATCTCCTCAATCTGAAATTCCAGGGCTTCCTGGACTCCCAGGAGTTGAGGCTGATACCTGTCAATGATGTCAGTAACCAGGTCCCTGCGGAGAGGCCACGCGTTTTCCTTGTCATCCGCGGTTCCGTAACGGATGTTGAAACTCATCACACGGAAATTTTCCATGCTGTCGATGGCTTCAGCCTGTGATACCGGACCCGAATACGCCTCTGCCTGCAACGCGAAAACTACAACCGCAGTGGCCATGATAAAGGGCAAGAGTATTCCGTTGCGGCATAATCGAGAGATGGCTGAAAAAAAACGACATGATTTTAGCATGGAAGTAATCCTGTTTATGGAAAGGCTTAACTATTTCTATGAGCCTTTTGGGATTATAGTTTTAATAATACAAACACGCAAGCGATATGAAGGCCTCCTTAACCTATATTGCCGGTATGGTGGAACCTCACGCTAGAGCCTTGATTGTATTTATGGTACATTTTATAGAGTACACGGAGGAAACCAGCTTATGACCCCTGAAGAGAAGGCCGAGCTTAAAAGCAGAATCGAAGAGGCTGTATGCCCTATATGCGTCAACTATACACTGGATGGAAGCTGTGATAATTCAGCTTTCAGCGATTGTCCCATAAACCTTTTTTTTGACGGGCTGGTTGACATGATAGTCGAGGCCGGGCACATGCCCTGGATGGACGACTATTATGCAGCTCTCCAGAACAAGGTCTGTCCGACCTGCGGCAAGCGCAAGGCGGACGGCCGATGCAAGCCCAGGGAAGACGGAGACTGTTCAGTCTATACCTACCTGCCTACCATCGTGAAAGTTGTAGAGGATTTCCTGAAGGAAAAGAAAGCCGGGGAGAAGGTTTAGCCTTTTATGGGAGAAGGGCGACCCAGCTGCCCGGAGAAAACTTCGGGATATTGTTAACCGGGTATAGATTTCCCCCTCTCTTCCTGTTTAACATAAGGGTACCATCATCAGTGCCTGTGCAGGCCGGGAGCAGCCGCTCTCCTGGTGGATGTTTAATGATCTGCAACAGGAGGTTGTCATGAATGTCATCTACAGTGTTCTTTCTTTATGTCTTTTGTTTTTCGTTAGTTTCCCCCTGGCTGCGGAGGGATCCTTGCCGGGGCGCTACGAGGTGAGTTTTGAGGTTTCAGGGTTTCCCGGGGTGATGCCGGCCGCGGTGCAGCGGTCCAGGGTTAATCCGGGTGAGGGTGTTGAAACTGGATATGTGCTTGTGAATGTGCTTGGAGCCGATGACATCACTGACGTTCTTTTGCATGGGGGACAGGTAGCAGCCAGAGCCGTCAGGGGGCAGGGTCCAGGGAACGTTTCTGCTGATTTTTCCTCGCCGATACCATCGGATCCGGGTCTTATTCTGAGCGTGACAAAGCTCTCCGGAAGAGGCGGGGTTACCCTGGCGGGAAGGCCGGGCCGGGAAAATGACCATAACGTTACCGTGAGGATTGTTGACCCCGCCCCCGGCCGGGACAATTATCGATTCCGGATTGACTGGAGACTGCCCGCATCCCGTTCCCGTGCATTGCCCCGCAGAACCGATCCTGTCACCCGCAACACCCGGAATACGGGGGGGCTGGTTTCCGGACGCCTCAGGAGTTCCGGCCCGGCTGAAACAGGGTATGTGGAATTGCAGATCAACGGTGTGGATGAGGTTCTGGATGTGAGTATCAGGGGGTCAGAGGCGAGACTCGTGACCATGCGGGGCCGAAATCCCGGAAGGGCTGAGGCCCTCTTTTCCAACCCGGTTCCAACTGATCGCGGCGTCAGCCTGGATGTTGCCAAATCATATGGGAGGGGTTCCGTGTCAATCATCGAGCGCCCCTCCCCGACCAATGATTTCACCACTCTCATCAGGCTTGAGGATCCGCGGGGAGGAAGCGACAACTACAAATTCCGGCTGGACTGGTCCAGGTCGTCCCCTGTTCGGACCCGTTCTTCCGCCGCCCCACGGGATTCCGTGGGCGCAGTCCGGGCAGAGTCAGGGAAGGTGGAAGTAGAGGTGGAAGGCGCTGATGATGTCCTGGACATCATGATCAGCGGTGACAGGGTTGAATATTCGGCAATCAGGGGAGGTACCCCGCGCCGGGTGGCCTCTGATTTTTCCACCCCTCTTCCCAGGATTAAGCCGGATCGAATGTTGCTGAACAAGGAAAAAGGGCGGGGGGAGATAATATTGGTGGAAGGTCCGGACCGGGACAACGGATACACTGCCACGGTCAGGATCGTGGATTCCGAAAGAGCTCAGGACGATTACCGTTTCACCCTGGCCTGGGAGGTCTCCGGATCCGAGCCTCCATCCGGCCCCGGTTACGAAAACAACCTTGACAACAGCGTTGCCACGGGAGGCTACCAGAGGATTACGGCCTATACCGGAAGCACCTTTCAATATACCAGGGAAGGGTCTTTCCAGTTCAGGGCCGTAGTGGACGAAACCGCGCTGATCAAGATCGAAGATGGTGCGGTCTGGGGAATGGTTCAGAGGGGGCAGCCGATGCGGATCCTGGATGCCAGGTTTTCAGCCGGTTATCCCCGGGGAGAGATGGAACTGCTCGAGCTGACCAGGACCCGGGGCAGGGGTGAAGTGGAGATCCTCGAAAAACCATGGAGCGGCAACAATTATTCGATCGTGATCAGGATTCATGATTCCCGCGGAGGCGATGATGAGTATGCTTTTGAACTCCGATGGAAGCAGAGATGAACTCTGAGGCTGCCGCCTCGTGATCCGGTCCGTCCCGGCGCCGCTTCAGTCCAGCCTGAAGACCGGGAGATTCCTGAAATAGGGCATCGAGATTTTTCCCATCAGGGCTTTCGGGAAGAGCCCGGCCCGGTAGGCGTCCAGGCCCCGCGCAAGGAGCCTCATCCTGAAGCCGGGATTTTCCGCGGCGGCTTTTACCCTCTTATGTCTTTGCAGGGCAAGGCCCTCCGCATATTTGCGGACCGGAATCCCCTGTTTTTCAGCCCCTGCAAACAGGTCGTCATAGACCGGTTGAAACCTTTCCAGGAGAAACTGGATGATCCGCGGCTTCCCGATCCCGGCAAAGGACATGGTGCCGCCCAGGACCCCGCCTGAATTCGTCACGAAATCCGGCAGACAGGTAATGCCCATGGAACGAAGAACCTGTTCAGCCCCGGGGGTAACCGGATTGTTCGCGCCGGAAATTACAGCCCAGGATCTGATGGTCTCGGCATTATCAGCGGTAATCCTGTCGTGGCGGGCGCAGAGTGACAGGATGTCGACCGGGAGCGTCAGGATTTCCTGGTGGGGGATTGTTTGAACACCGGTAATGCAGGCAAGAGGATCGGGATGCCCCTTCCTTTCTTTCTCAAGGAGGAGAGGAATGTCAATACCTTTTTCATTGTAAAGAGCGGTCGACTGGTTGGATAACGCTATGATCCTGCCGCCCGCTCTGTGGAGAAATTCAGCCAGGGGTATCCCGACTGCCCCGAATCCTTCCAAGGCAAAGGTGCAGGAATCAGGCGGCTTCCCTTTCTTTCCGCATGCAGCCAGGATTCCGGCAAATACCGTAGCCGCGGTGTAGAGCCCGGAATCCCTGCAGCCCAGCCTCCAGGGCTTCAGCCTGATCCCGGCGGAATCAAGGATAACCCTCAAGTCATCGAGAGTTATTCCCATGTCGGTCCCGGGGAAATAGCTTCCGCTTTTGAGCCAAGGCTTGAGGGCGGTTCCGAAATCGGCCAGTTTTTTTAACCGAACCTCCTCCGATTCATCGGGCAGAGAAAGGATTCCGGCCTTGGCTCCCCCCTGGGGGAGGCCCAGGAACCCGTACTTCAGGGTCATGGCCCTGGCCAGGCCTGAAATCTCCTCAACATCCAGGCCGGTAATGTAGCGCAACCCTCCGCAGGCTTTGCCGGCTATCTCGGAATCGATGCCGAGGTAGCCGAGCACTTCCCCCCCTGAAGAGAATTTCCAGACCCTGGTATTGTTAATGCTCAGTTCTTCTGCGGTGGTCATTGCTGTTTCAGGATTTCATGATAGCGTGCACAGCACTGTAATGCGAGGAAAACCTGCGGGTAGGAAGAGATTCGAGCTTTTCCAAAGCGAGCAGTTTTTTCAGGAACCTGCCTCCGTAATCTACTTTCCGGGCCTTCTCCAGGTGTTTGAGGATCGGGATGACCAGCAGCCGGGGGCAGTGCATGATACTGGCGGTATGTCGGACTTCGAGGCCCAGGCATGATATTTCGCTGGTCATTTGCCGAAGGTTCCAGGTTTTTCCCATCTGGTACGGCAGGAGATCTCCAATGGTCCCAAAACGGCTGCTCAGGGCATTCCTGATCCTGATCACGGGATTGGAGGGATTGTCCATGGTCCAGATAAGGTGCCCTCCCGGTTTTAACAGCAGGGCCAGCGAGCGGAGTGATTTCCTGATCTCCTCATGGGTGGAAAAGTGGTCAAGGGTTGAGTTTGACACGATCAGGTCAAAGCTCCGGGCTTTGAAGCTCGGCGCCCTGACATCGGCATTGACCGAAAAGCCGCGGGAAAGGTTCCGGAAAGCGGACAAGGCGGTATTGTAAGAAACGTCAATGCCTATCACCTCCCCTGAAATTTCTGATAAGGAGGGAAGCAGCCCCATGCCTATTGATTCGTCAAAGAGATCGGTCTTGAGGACCCTGGAGAAAGATGGGCTCGGCTGCAGAAATCTGCTCACTAATCCGGCATTAAGATTATCCGCATGCTGACGCCAGAGGTCGCATGTTACTTCCGCTTTTTTGTTCTTCGCCACCCAGTCCCAGTATCCGGCGGAATTATTTGGTTTTCTTGTGCTCATAAGGGATCTTTTAGACTCAAAGTATAGGGTTCAGGGCCAATATTGTCCAATGGATGCCCATCTGGATCATTGGAATATTACCTGATACTATTCTCCCTGTTTAAATGGAGGGTTCATTTTGCTGTTTGAAGAGGTGATAAAAAAAAGACGGACCGTGCGTGAATTTGAGGACCGTCCTGTTCCTGACCAGGTGATCGAACAAATCCTTGACATGGCCCGGCACGCGCCATCCTCGATGAACGGGCAGCCATGGCATTTTGTCGTTGTCAGGAGCCGGGAGACCCTGCGGGAGCTGGTGCAGTTGAAGAACCGTTTCTGCCCTCCTGAAAAACAGGAGTTTGAGGCTGATTTTCTTCTCAAGGCACCGCTTGCCGTATTTGTATGTGTGGACCGCGGCAAGTCATACGATCGCGGTATTGAAAACGGGGTCCTGGCCAGTGCGTACATCCTGCTGGGCGCCTGCAGCCGGGGCATCTCCGGTGTCTACATGTCGGCCTACCGGACCGACAAGCCCGAGGTTGCGCAGTCTGTCCGGGAGTTGCTGGGTATTCCACCCGGTTTCGACCCGGTTACCATTATTCCCCTTGGATATCCGGCTGTTACCCCCCCGGAAAAATCAATTCCGGATTTATCGGAAGTCATTTCATATGAAACTTTCTGCAAAAAATAGAGAGGATTTCCTGGAAAGCCTTGATCCAGCGGTACCTCCTGAAACCAGCATAGTCAGGCGGTACCTTGGCACGGTCTTTTTTGAAGAACGGAGCGAAGATGACCTGGAGCTGAAAGAGCTGGTGAAGTCGGCCAGTATCAGGGAGGGAGCCAGAATATTCAGCTGTTTTGAATACAAGGGTGTAGAGGTCTTCATCCTGGATGAGACCACCTTGATGAGTACCGGGACCCTGAAGTCGATTGACGGGACTGTTTCAATAGCCAGAAGCCTGCAGAGGGGAGACCGGAGGGTGGTACTTGAGACCGGAGGCAATACCGGGACCGCCTTAACCGCCTACGGATCCAGGATGGGTATGGAACTGTTTGTGTTCATGCCGTCGGAGAACACATACCTCCTCAACAGTGAAATATTCAGCAGCAGGGGGGTGCACCTTATTGCGGTTGACAAGCCGGGAATTGTCAAGCCGGTAGCGGATGCCTTTACGAAGGCAACCAGCTATGCCCGGCACATACCTGAAACCCCCTGGCGATGTGAGGCCGCCATGTTCCGGGGACTGTTCATCCTGGAACATTGCCTCTCTCACGGGGGTTTTGACTGGATGACCCAGACGATAAGCGCTGCTTTCGGGCCGATCGGAATCTATTCTGTACTTCAGTCTTTTGCCGATGAACTGGGCAGGCTTCCCAGGTTTCTCGGCATTCAGCAGAGGGCCAATTGCCCCATGTACGAGTCATGGAAGACCGGGGCTGCGGAAATCGAACCTGTTGAGCTGAGGTCAACAAGCCGGCTCCTGACCAGGGTCATGTATGACTCCAAGCCCCATACCTACCGTACATACCAGGATTTAAAGGAGCTTTTGGAGTTGACAGGAGGGGATCTTGATACCATTGACCACCGGGAGTTCGACAGCCTGCTGGAGTTCCGGGTAAAGAAGAAAAGTATTATTGATCTGCTGAATGAAAACGGCATCAAGGTATCGGTGCTGAATGGATCGATCGTTGAAAAAACGGGGCTGATCGCCGTGGCAGGCACCCTTAAGGCTATTGATGCCGGGCGGATAGCTTCCGGCAGCAGGGTGTTGTGCAGCCTGACAAGCGCTTTCAGCCTGGCTGACGGCAAAGCGGTCCCCGAACGGGTAATCAACAGCATTGATGCAGCGCTCGAATACAGCCGGGAAGTAAGGGCAAAAAACCATGCGACCTGAACCTTCCTCAAAGGTTATTATCAGGGATGTTACTCTCCGGGAAGGACTGGATGTCCCCGGTGTTGAATTTTCTTTTCCCCAGCGCCTGGAAATAGCGAAAGCTCTTGCCGGGGCCGGGATCCCTGAAATTGAGGTAGTAGCCCCGGGCAAGGTCCGTGAGGATTCCGGTTTTGCCGGGATTTGCCTGGAGAACCGTGACCAGGTCCGGTGCAGGACTTCGGGACTGGTCTATTCTTTCAGGCAGGAGTGTTTCCGGGAGATTGACCTCTTGGCAGGGGTGGTGGACCGGTTTGACATCCTGGTACCCCTCTCTCCCCGGAGGGAACCGTTCAGAGAAGATGAGAAGATTGAAATAATGCGTGAAGCCCTGAAGTATGGTTGCGGGAAGCATCCCCTGCCGGGAGCAGGTTTTCCCCATGCTTTTCATGCTGACCCGGCATTCCTGAAAACAGCCTGTTGTGAGGCGGAGTCCTGCGGGGCGGGGCGGATTACTATTTATGACACGGACGGGAGCGCGGACCCTTTCTTTATTTACCAGGCCCTGGAAGGGTTAAGGCAGGTTACAAAGTGCGAGCTTTTTTTCCATGCCCATAATGATCTGGGCATGGCTGCCGCAAACTCCCTGGCTGCCGTGCTTGCCGGGGCTGACGGCCTGGATGCCACGGTCAATGGTCTGGGTGACCGGGCAGGGAATGCCTCCCTGGAGCAGGTGGTCATCAACCTTCTGATCAAGGGGATCGCGACCGGGATTTTGCCCGGGAAGCTGAAAAGGCTTTCCGGGCTGGTCGAGCAGCTGAGCGGAATCCCTGTTCATGCCCTGGCCCCGGTACTGGGGGAGTTCGTTTTTACCCACAAATCTCCGGGCCATCGTGGGATCACCAGCCTTTTTGAAGCCTTTGACCCGGGCCTCATCGAGGATTAAGACGGGCAGGAGACCCTCACCTCCATGGTTTCCCCCAGGAATCGGAAGCATTTTTTGAGCAAATAGCAGCGGGGCCGGGATCTCCATCTCCGGCACCCCATTCAGCTGATTACTATTCTTCCGGGTTTTCCCCTTTAACGATTCTGATTCCCTGGTAAGGCCCGCCGGCCTGGCAGTCACATTCAGGCTGGGCCGGCATGTCGGCGCTGCCTCCCATCAGGACACCCTTTCCGTCTTTGCCAATGGCCCATTCAGATACGTTTCCTTGCAGGTCAAACACTCCATCCTCTCCCGGGAATGTCCCCGCTTCTTTCAGGAGTGGCGCGGTGCCTCCAAGTTCACTCGCTTTCTTAATAAGAATTTCAGCGTCATCAGGATTGGGGCTGTACCCGGCCCAGTAATCGAGGGTGTTTCCTTCTCCGCCCTCGTACATTCCGGAGACCTCCTTTTGCTCAGCAATCCGGAAGGCCTCGCCGGTAAGGCCTGAAAGCCATGCGGCGTATTCCCTGGCCTTGTCAAAAGTGATCCCGTTAGCCGGGTAATTCTCGGTACCGTGGGGAAACTGGTATCCTGTATCAAACTCTTTGTACTGGGCCCTGGTCACCTCAAACCTGCCGATTTCGAGATCTGCGGACTTGACTGTTTCCGGCACCAGTTTCCCGTTGACCTCCAGGCCGTAGAGGCCGTTGATGGATCCGGCATCTTTAAGTTCCAGCGCCATGTCGAGCGGAGAATTTTTCTTCAGGGATTCATCTTCAGGCTCATGGGTCCTGAAGAGGTGGATGTCGAACCACCTGAGGTCCTCGCTCAGCTTTCGGAACTGGTGTTGGTATTTGCGAAGACCGTGAGGCTCTCCAGGGAACACAATAAACCTGACAGGGGTTTCCGTGGCCTGCTGCATTACCCGGAAGTGGGACCAGCTCTGGCTGGGAGGTACGTTGACGTCCTCGGTTCCGGTGTAGATGATGGTTGGAGTCGTAACGTCTTTGAGCTTGAAATAAGGGGATTTTTCGATATAAAACTCCGGCATTTCATAAGGAGGCCCCCCGAAGTAATAGTTATCGAAAGAAGCTCCAAACATGACGTTGCCCCAGTCACTGATCCACTCAACGTCTCCGGCACCGCAGGACGCCACCTTGAAGCGGTTGCTGCGGGTGATCAGGGATGTACTGAGGATAGATCCGTTGGACCATCCCATGGTCCCCAGCTGGTCAGGGTCAACCAGGCCTTGTTCGATCAGGTAGTCTACCCCTTTTTCGATATCAACCGGTTCCAGGTCATAGTATTTGCCGTCTCCGATGGACTCCACCCATTCCAGCCCGTAGTTGGCGCTTCCATGATAATTGACCTTCAGCACAAAGGCCCCTTTTTCTGAGAGGATGACCTTGGGGGAGACGTAGGATTCGCTCCACGCATCCAGGTCCGTCCCGGCAGGCCCTCCATGAATTGAAAGCATTAACGGGTATTTTTTTCCCTCTTCGTAATCCTTTGGATAGTAAAGGATACCTTCTACTGTATCGTCATTGGCCCCGGCCCAGCTGATTATCTCAGACCTGGGAATGGGCTTTTTTTCGTATGAAGGATTGAGGTTGGTCAGCTGTTTTTCCCCTGTAACCTGGTTGTCCTGAAGCCTGGCCTGGTACCACTGGGGGGGAGTGGATGCGGTGCTGTACTCATATGCCAGGGTCCTGCCGTCACTGCTCAGGGAGAGGCCGAAGATATTTTCAGCGTGGGTTCCTTCCAGGGAATGCCTGGTCAAGGACTTTCCTTCCCTGACATAGCGGGAAGGCTCAAAGCGGACCCCGTCCGCCATCAGGGCGATGAACCCGTCATCAGTGACAACCAGATTCGAGTAATAGCCTCCCATTCCCCATTCCCAGTCGAGGGGCACCTCCATGGACTCTCCGCTCTCCAGGTCGTAGTAATTCAGGAGGGTTATGGCCGCGGTGAAATAGACCGGATGGGTTGAATGCTCCCTGGCATAGTAGAGGCCCCGGGAATCCTTTCCCCACATTATTCCGGCGAAGGACACTCTCCGGCCTTCCTCCAGCTCAGTCGCTTCCCCGGTTTCCAGGTTATGGATGAAAAGGGCAGGGGTTACGGCATGATCGTAGGCAAACCTGAGGCTGCGCTGGTGAATGGTTGCCGCCCATTTTCCGTCGGGAGAGACATCCATACTGCGGATCCAGTCATTATTGCGGGAGATTCTCCTGATGTCCCCGCTGTCCAGGCATACCTGGAAGAGACGGACCGGAAGTTCATGGACCTCATCTTCAATCACATTGGACGTGTCCTTCTTCTCCTTGATTTCGCGGGCATAGAGGGAA
>CAZOGT010000003.1:27941-28611 GCA_964579015.1 uncultured Acidobacteriota bacterium
ACACCATGGTCTCGTTATCTTTCCAGTCATAGCTGCTGACGCTGCGGTCGAATTTGAAAGCGGGGAATGGCTCGCCCCCGTCCCTGTTCATGATCCAGAGGCGGCGCAGGGACTCGGATTCTCCGTTGTCGGAGGGCTTCCTGGTACTGATAAATGCGATTCTCGAGCCGTCCGGAGACCATGTCGGGCTGCTGTAGCTGTCCTTGCCCCTGGTTAACTGGACTTCCTTTTCTTCAGTGAGGCTGCTCAGGAAGAGATTGGAGATCTGGGCACCCTTTTCCTTGTCCATCCGGCTCTTCACCCATATCGCCCACCCCCCGTCCGGAGATATTTCCAGGTTTCCGGCCCGCTCGGCCAGAATTATGTCGTCCGGAGACCAGGTGGTTTCTGCTGCCGCCGGCAAAAGGGCAGTCAGAAGGGCTGCCATACACATCAGTATCGGAACATTTTTAACAGTTAATCGCATCGGTGAAATCTCCTGCAGTTGTTTGGCCCCCATTTCTCAAAGGCTGGCTGGGTTGACTGCCCCGGCAACATATCCGCCGCAGTGCCAGGCAACTCCTCGATAAACTGGGGGCCGGGTTATTCCGGCATCCGGGATCCGGCGTCGGCCTTTCCACTGATTTTCTATTCATAATAGAATATTTTTTAATGACAAACCAAGATATCT
>CAZOGT010000003.1:28621-28859 GCA_964579015.1 uncultured Acidobacteriota bacterium
GATTGTCGCCGGCCCCTGGCCGGTGAGATGATTCCCTTTGGTAAAGCCCTCCAAAATAGTTTGTCCCTGCTCTTCTCAAATGGGCTGTAGTTGTGTAGAATAAGAATCCTTCAGAAAGCCGGAGTGGCGAAACTGGCAGACGCGCTGCGTTCAGGGCGCAGTGGGCTTTAAGCCCGTGGGGGTTCGAATCCCTTCTCCGGCACCACCTCTATTTGCGACTGCCCCAGGAACCGGGAAT
>CAZOGT010000004.1:0-25090 GCA_964579015.1 uncultured Acidobacteriota bacterium
TATAAGGGACAGTCACCAGAAACGAACATAAGCTTGAAGCTTATGCCACGCTTTCGTCACCAGAAACGAACATAAACTGGAAGCTTATGCCACGCTTTCCATCTCGGCGATCTAAAATCCTCCTCACCCGCGAAAAAATGGGGCAACTCCTGCCGCCCGCCTATTGATCAGGGAGAGCACTCATCATATTATTTGAAATTATGCCGGGTTGTGAAAAAACAGCAGGACCGGGACCCGGCGGAATACATTGATACTGGAGACATTTTATGAAGAATCCATTAACAGGTCATTCGTTGGTTTTCAACAGCCTTCTGCTCATCGTTATCCTCACCCCGGTCAGCCTCGCCCAGGACTGGAAACCTGTGCAGGACCGCATCATGTCAACATTCGGCGAATCCGTCACCCCGGAAAACGCCTGGCAGGAATATCCGCGGCCCCAGCTCCAGCGGGATGAATGGCTGAACCTTAACGGCCTGTGGGAATATGCTGTCCTTAACAGGAACGATCCCCAGCCTGACTCCTACGAAGGCCGGGTCCTGGTGCCTTTCTGCCTGGAGTCCGCCCTTTCCGGGGTAGGGGCCGAAGTGGGACCGGACCGGAGAATCTGGTGCCGCCGCGTATTCAACATCCCCACACAATGGCAAGGGAAAAGGGTCATGCTCAATTTCGGAGCGGTCGACTATGAGGCCACAGTCTGGATAAACCAGGCATTGGCAGGTTCCCACGAGGGTGGGTTTGACCCTTTTTCTTTTGACATCTCTGATTACCTGCGGAGTGGCGAAAATGAGATTCTGGTCTCCGTCTGGGACCCCTCCAACTCAGCTGAAATTCCCACCGGCAAGCAGCGCCTTTCTCCACAGGGCATCTGGTATACCCCTGTTTCAGGAATCTGGCAGACTGTATGGCTGGAACCGGTACACCAGGATCTGGCGATTTCCGGCCTGAGGATCACGCCTGATATCGACTCGGGAACGGTGTCAGTGGAAAATTTCACTGACAGCATTGTCGGAGGAGACAGATACGCGGTCAGGCTCGCGGTTGAAAAAGATGGCCGGGAGGTGGCAACAGCCATGTCCCGGATCAACAGGAAAACGGTCCTGTCCATTGAATCTCCGGAACTCTGGTCCCCCTCATCTCCGGCCCTCTACAGCTTAAAGGCCTCTCTATACGAAATCAGGGATCCCTTTGCCCTTCTCCGGGCAGAGGCGGGAGAGGATAATTTCAGACTTGTGCGGCTCGGCAGGACCGAATCCGAAGCTTATGAAACCGCTGTTCCGGAAGGCGATCCCCTGGACCAGGTCACCAGCTATTTCGGGATGCGTAAAATATCGCTGGGCCAGGGAAGCCGGGATGGGCAGCCGGTAATGCTGCTGAATAATGAGCCTCTCTTTCATAACGGCACCCTGGACCAGGGCTGGTGGCCGGACGGCCTGCACACCCCGCCAAGCGACGAGGCAATGATCTTCGAGCTTCAATACCTCAAGGACGCAGGCTTCAACATGCTTCGCAAGCATATCAAGGTGGAGCCGGCCCGCTACTACTACCATTGCGACAGGCTCGGCATCATGGTCTGGCAGGACATGCCCTCCGCGGTCAGTCATCCCGCGGGCGGATCATCCGACCAGTACGTGAGCTCCCGCAGCCATGACGAACTGATCAAGAAACCTGAGTCCGCGGAACTGTTTGAGCATGAGCTTCGGATCATGATAAACCGGCTGTACAACCACCCATCCATTGTCATGTGGGTGGTGTTCAACGAGGGCTGGGGCCAGTATGACACCTGCCGGCTAAGTGACTGGGTCAGGAGACTGGACCCCACGCGCCTGGTCAACTCCGGGAGTGGATGGGTCCTGATGGATTGCGGAGACATATATGACATTCACACCTACGACCCTGTCCCCAAGGTTCCACCCAACCGGAAGGACCAGGCCGTGGTGGTCGGGGAATACGGGGGCATCGGGTATGCAGTTGAAGGCCACCTCTGGAACCCGGAGATGCGCAACTGGGGGTACCAGAAATACAACTCTGAAGCTGAACTGATTTCGGCCTACCGGGTAAAGTTCAACGAGATCATCAGGCAGGTAAATGATATCGGCATAAGCGGGGCTGTCTATACCCAGACCAGTGATGTGGAGGGGGAAGTCAACGGATTGCTGACCTATGACCGGAAAATCAAGAAAATTCCCGCCGAAGAACTTACAAAGATCCATGCTGGAGCTTTTCAGTGAAAAATGCCCTGCATACCAGGAGACAGTCTCCCGGAGATCGGGGCCGCCCTCCCCAGCTCCGGCAGAGAAAGGTTCCTTAACATGAAAAAACTGAGGAATTTAGTGATCATAGGACTCTTTGCGGCCATCGCCTCCCCTTACCTGCCGGGTTCGGGCTGGAAGGCCGGAGCTGCCAGTGTCTGCATTACGCCCCGGGAGTCAATGTGGATGGCCGGGTATGCCGCTCGAAGCAAGCCTTCTGAAGGAAAAATCCACGAGCTGTATGCCAGGGCGGTTGCCCTGCAGGACGGTTCCGGCAACAGGCTGGTGATTCTGAGCACCGAGGTGATCGGCATTTTGAGGGAGGACCGCGACTGGCTTGAGCGGGAACTGGGAACCGCACCCGGGCTGAAGCCGGAGGAATTCCTGGTCAACGTCTCCCACACCCACAGCGGGCCGGAGCTCCGGGTGGACAAGGCTGTCCTTTATGGAATTCCGGATGAGCAGGTGGAAAAATCGAGAATCTACCGTGAAGCATTCCGGCGGTCTCTGGCTGAAGCGGCCCGGAAGGCACTGGCTGACATGGTCCCGGTGACCCTGGATTTCAGCAGTGCAAGGGCCGGATTTGCTATGAACCGGAGGCTGAAAACAGATCAGGGATACGTGATTGCCCCCAACAGCTCGGGGCCGGTCGATCACCAGGTCCCGGTTATGAAGATCACCGGTCAGGATGACAGCATCAAGGCTCTGCTGTTCGGCTATGCCTGTCACGCGACTGTCATGGATTTCTACAAGTTCAGCGGAGACTGGCCCGGCTTCGCCCAGCATGAGATTGAAAAAAGGTTTCCGGGATGCACGGCCATGTTCATCAATGGGTGCAGTGCCGATCAGAACCCGACTCCCCGCCGGAGGCTGGAACTGGCTGAACACTACGGGGAAACCATTGCCAACGCCGTCGAAGCCGCCATCCTTGCGCAACAGGAACCGGTAAAGGGCCCCCTCAGGGTCAGGCTGGCAGAGATAAATCTCCGCTTTGAGAATATCCCGGGTCTCCGGGAACTGGAAGCAATGCGGGAGAGCGGGGACAAGTATGATGTCAGAAGAGCTAACGCCCTTCTCGCGGAACTGGAAGCCAAGGGCTCGATTCATGACACTTACCCTTACCTGGTACAGGTAGTTGAATTCGGTGACTCCCTGATCCTGGCTGCCCTTTCAGGTGAAGTGGTGGTGGATTACTCCCTGCGGCTGAAACAGGAAATAAGCAGCCGCAGGGTATGGGTCGCCGGTTATTCCAATGATGTAATGGGATACATACCCTCCAGGCGGGTCCAGGAAGAGGGGGGCTACGAGGGAGGAGGCGCTCTCCGCTATTCAACCCTGCCCGGAACCTGGGGGTGCGATACTGAGGATCTGATCGTAGCCAAAATCAAAAACTTGGCCGGGCAGGCGGACAGGTAACGACAGGCTGAGAACAGAACACCAGGTATCGGGGAATGGGTCCTCACCGGTGCAGACAAGCCTTTCTCATCGTTTGTTGAGTGGATTTTCCTGATCAGGAAGGTAAAGGCTTTTGCAGTCTTTAACTTGAGAGATCTTCGGCCTATAATATGGGAACTATTCAATTATGTGAAAAAATTTCCAGGATGGTTCAAGACCGGGAGAACGAAAAACACCAGCTTCCTGTGATACACTGCCGGGCACCTCTTCCGGTCATTTCCCTTATTTAACCACTGAAACCGCTTTGAAGCCTGTTCGCCGGATATGGCTTGCAGAGAGGCTGCCGCAGGGAACAGAATATTGCCATATTCCGTAGGTACTTTTAACAGTCTATTCAAAAATCTCTGGGAGCATTAATTACATACTAAGGCTCTCTTAATCCAGTATGTTATGGTTACTTAAATGACAATGAAGAATATATCAACCCGGAAAAAAACCAGGAAGTTCCTCATATCCGCGCTGGTGATCAGCATAGCTGTTGCCGGGGTCTATTCAATTTCCCGGATGCCGGCAGAGGAAGCCGAGGAGCTTGTTGCCAGGGAAATTATAGTCAATGTTGAGGTCGAAGAAGTCATCCCTGAGAGATCCGTTGCGGACTACCTCGATCTTCCCGGATCGACCAAACCCGGAAGGATAGTCAGCGTGCCGGTAGAACTGGGAGGGAAAATTGTCGACTTGCCCGCCAGGGAAGGAGAGACCGTTCGCAAGGGGGATGTCATTCTGAAGCTGGATGATTCAATCCTGAAGGCTGAGGTTGCCCGGGCTAAAGCCCAGGCTGATTTTGACAAGAAATCCCTGGACCGAACCGCGATGCTCCTTGAAAAAGGAGTGACTAATTCGAACAGCCTTGACGAAATCGAATCCCGCTATGCCGTCAGTTCCGCAGCTCTCGAAATGGCTGAGACGAACCTGGCAAAAACCGTTGTCTATTCTCCTTACACAGGAGTCCTGAACGACCTTCCAGTGGAACAGGGGGAGTTTGTTCAGGAAGGCGCCACAGTTGCGGAAATCGTGGAGATCGATAACCTCAAGGTTGAAATCCAGGTCCCGGAAAAAGAGGTTGAATTCCTCCGTAAAGGTTCTGCCATGAGTGTTCTTTCAGGTTATTCGGATGAACGGATATGCAGCGGCATCCTTACCTATGTCAGTGAAGTTGCAGATCCGGGAACCCGGACCGTTAAAGCTGAGATTACAGTTGACAACCGTGACCGCATCCTGAGAAGCGGACAGATTGTCAGGGCCAGGCTCAACCGAAGAAGCCTCAGCAACGCTGTCATGATTCCCCTGGCCGCGGTCATTCCCCTGGAAGAAGGTAAAGTTGTCTATGTCGCCTCCGAAGGGTTGGCCGAAAGGCGTGAAGTTGAACTGGGAGTCATCAAAGGGACCAGGGTACATATTACAAGCGGGCTGGAAGGCGGAGATCAGCTTATCGTCAAAGGCCACAGGATGGTCGGCCCGGGACAGAAAATCAATATTGTCGGCTGAAACCTGTCCCCGGCCTCCCCTTGAATCTGAATTAACGAGATCCGGATCAGAATCAATTCTCCATGAACAGTTCAATCTTGTGAAGAAAACCGGATACGGCCTCATCTGGGGAAGGCCTGCACTGGGATTGATCACCGGGATAGGCGAAAGAATAAAATGAAATTATCAAACGCGGCTATCAACAACAGGATCGTGGTCTGGGTACTGATGCTTATCATCATCATATCCGGTGTTTATTCTTACATTACCCTTCCCAAGGAATCCTTCCCTGACATCCCCATCCCCTTCATCATTGTATCCACCGCATACGAGGGAGTATCCCCCGAAGATATCGAGTCCCTGATAACCCTGAAGATAGAAAAGGAGATGGCCGGGGTAAAAGGGGCCAAAGAAATCACCTCCACCAGTGCTGAGGGGATGTCTTCGGTTGTAGTCGAGTTTTACCCTGATGTTGAGATAGATGATGCCCTCCAGCATGTGAAGGACAAGGTTGACCAGGCGAGAGGGGAACTGCCCGAGGATGCTGAAGAGCCAACCGTAACCGAAATCAGCTTCGCTGATTTTCCGATTATGACGGTCAGTATTTCCGGGGACATCTCCCCGGTCCGGCTTAAAAGCATTGCTGATGAGCTGGAGGATGCCTTTGAAGAGATTCCGGGTGTGCTGGAATGTGATGTTTCCGGTGCACTGGAAAGGGAAATCCGGCTGGAGATCGAACATGACCGCTTCGTGGCATACGGACTGACCTCCGACCTGCTGCTGTCTATTGTTCCGCAGGAGAACCAGAATATCTCAGCCGGGAGCCTGGATACTCCCGGGACGGAGTTTAATGTAAGGGTTCCTTCCGAATTCTCGGACCCTGCAGAAGTGGAAGGGCTGATCCTGACTGTCAAGGACGGAAAGCCGATTTACCTGACCGATATAGCCAAAATAACCGACACCTTCAAGGACAGGGAAAGCTATTCCAGGCTGAACGGGAGAGACAGCATAACCCTGGATATCAAAAAGCGGCTGGGGGAAGACGTAATTCCCATAGCGGCCACCGTCAGGATGATCCTGGAAGAAGCCAGGAAACAGGCTCCTGAAGGTGTTGAATTTAAAATCACCCAGGACATGAGCAAGGATATCTACTCAATGGTGAAGGACCTTGAGAACAATATCCTGTCCGGGCTGATCCTGGTTGTTATAGTGCTGCTTCTTTTCCTGGGGTTCAGGACCAGCCTTATTGTAGGCCTTGCCATCCCCATGAGTATGCTGATCAGCTTTTCAATACTGGACATTTGGGGGCTGACCCTGAATACGGTCGTCCTGTTCGGCCTGATCATGGCCCTGGGAATGCTGGTCGACAATGCCATAGTACTCGTTGAAAACATATACCGTCACCGGCAACTTGGATACGGGGCCGTTCAGGCCGCCAGGCTGGGTGTCGGGGAGGTTGCCTGGCCGGTAATTACCTCAACGGCCACGACAATCGCGGCTTTTTTCCCCCTGCTCTTCTGGCCTGACATCATGGGAGAATTCATGAGCTACCTTCCCAAGACCCTGATTGTCACGCTCCTGAGTTCGCTTTTCGTGGCGCTGGTCATCAACCCGGTGGTCACTTCAAGGTTTCCCGGCAAGGAAGTGACCCCCGAAAAGAGGGGCCGGGGCCTGATTCTTTCCACCTACCGGAAAATCCTTCGCACGGTGATTGATTACCGGATTGCGGTTCTCGCTGTTTCCGTACTGATCCTCGCCGGACTGGGGATGCTGTACGGGAAAATGGGCCATGGGGTAGTGCTTTTCCCTGAATTTGATCCTACCAGGGCCACGATATCCCTGGAAGTACCCCAGGGAACCAGCCTGGAAGAGATCGACAGCATTGTCAGGGAGGTCGAAAAGCGGCTGGAACCATTCAGGGAGCACCTCGAAGATGTAGTGTCCAAGGTGGGGATGGGCGGCAGCATGTTCAGTTCAGCTTCCGGCCAGGCCTCCATTGACATGGTATTTCATGATTACGTGGACCGGACCGTGTCATCCAATGATGTGATTGCTGAAATGAGGAGTGCCATCGACGATCTGGCCGGCGTGGAAGTCGAGATTATCAAGGAGGAAGGCGGCCCGCCCACGGGCGAGGCTGTAACAATAGAGATAATCGGCGAAGATTTTGAACAGCTAAAAGAGGCAAACAGTATCATCAGGAATGCCATAGCCCCCATTCCCGGACTCGTAAGCCTTAAAAGCGACCTTGAAATAACCCGACCCGAAATCTCCTTCCAGGTGGACAGGCAAAGGGCGCAACTGCTCGGGGTAAACACCACCATTATCGGCAATTTCCTGAAGACCGCCATTTTTGGAAGCAAGGTCAGTTCTTACCGCGAATACAAGGACGAATATGACATCACCGTGCGCCTGCCCCAGGATCAAAGGCTGAGCGTGGACGACCTGAAAAAAATCCAGATCCCCAACATATCGGGCGGAGGAGTGCCCCTGTCATCCCTGGGGACTCTCGAATATACCGGAGGAATGGGTACCATCAAGCACAAGAACCAGCGCCGAGTCATCACCATTACCGGGGATGCGGAAGGGAGGCTGGGAAATGAAATCCTGGCTGACGTCCAGGCAATGGTTGAAACCCTCGATCTCCCGGAAGGGGTGAGGATAGGCTACGCCGGGGAACAGGAAGAACAGGAAAAAGCCATGGTATTCCTGAGCAAGGCGTTCATCATAGCGATCCTTGCCATCACCATGATCCTCGTCGCCCAGTTCAACAGCCTGCTCATTCCCCTGATCATCATGACCACGGTAATCCTCTCCCTGATCGGAGTTTTTGCCGGACTGCTGCTTTTCGAGCTGCCTTTCAGTATCATCATGACCGGGGTCGGCGTAATCAGCCTGGCCGGGGTGGTTGTCAATAACGCCATTGTGCTCCTTCACTACACCCGTTACCTGGAGGGCCAGGGCATGAGGCTGGTGGAAGCGGCTGTCGAAGCCGGTACGATCCGGCTGCGCCCGGTACTCCTCTCCGCCGGAACCACTATCCTGGGCCTGACCCCGATGGCTTCGGGCATCAGTTATGATTTCAGGCTGATGGAGTGGGTAACCCGCAGCGAATCCAGCCAGTTCTGGGCCAGCATGGCGATAGCGGTTATCTTCGGGCTGGCTTTTGCCACCCTTCTCACCCTTTTCGTCGTCCCGACGCTTTACGTGAGCCTTTCCAACCTGAAGGCCAGGCTTTCAGGTGCGGGGATCGATGAATGACAGCCTGCTACCAGAAAATTATGTAGAACACAATTGTCGTCAAAATTACGACTGAACCCATCCACTTGACGGAACGGCTGATTTGCATATCAAAATCTTCCCTGACAGGCATCACTTTCGGCTCCTCCAGCGGCCTGATCCTGGTAATGACATACATGGTCACCAGGATGACGGCAAAGGTGATGGCCATCCGGTTCAGGAATGCGATGTCTCCAAACTGCCACTGCAGGAATCCGTATACGGGAACAGTCATCAGGAGGCCCGTAACCCCGGCAATCGCCGGGGCCTTCTTGAATATCATTCCAAAGACAAACACGGACAGAATACCTGGGGATATGTAACCCTGAAACTCCTGGATATAGGTAAAAATACCCATGAATCTGGGGTCTCCCAACCTTGGGGCAATTATGCATCCGACCAGCACAAAAATTATGGTGGAAACCCTCCCGGTCCAGATGAGTTTCCGATGCGAAGCATCCGGTACGATGTGCCTCTTAACCAGGTCCATGGTGAAAATGGTTGAAGCTGAATTCAGCATTGAGGCCAGCGAGCTGATTACCGCGCCGCTGATCGCGGCAAACACAAAAGCCCTCATTCCAGGGCCTACCAGGTTCCTGATCAGGAGAGGATATGCGGCATCAGTACCCCCTGTTCCTGACATCTGGTCTCCGTAAAGCTGGTACGCCATAATCCCCGGAAAAACAATTACAAAAGGAATGATCAGTTTCAGGGACGCGGCAAATATGATTCCAAGCTGCCCCTGACGGAGGGTCTTCGCGGCCAGGGTTCGCTGGGTGATGTACTGGTTCAGTCCCCAGTAATAAAAATTCGGGATATGCATTCCTATCAGCAGGGCGGTCCAGGGAAGGACTGAATGCTCCCTGGGAAGGATCATGTGCAGCTTGTCGGCGTTGACTTCAAAAAAATTGCCGACACCGCCAACAGCCTGAAAACCGATGACCATGGTAACAAAACCGCCTATCAAAAGCGCTGATCCCTGGAACAGGTCTGCCCAGGCAACCGCCTTCAACCCACCCCAGACCGTGTAGAGCCCGGCAATTCCGCCAATCACCCAGACGCCGACAGTAAGGTGGGAAGGGTTTTCAAGGTTTCCGAAGAGTGTCTGCAGGGTCAGGCCTCCCGAATAGATGACAGCGGCAATGGTGACCCCCACGTAGATCACCATTGTGTAGAATGCCATGATGGACCTGGCAGAGGAATTATAGCGGTATTCCAGGTACTCAGGAATGGTAAAAATTCCGGATTTCAGGAATCTGGGAAGAAAAAACATGGCAACTATGACCAGGGTTACCGCCGCCATCCATTCATAGCTGGCTATTGCCAGCCCGGCGGTCCCGGCGCCCTGCCCCGACATCCCGACAAACTGCTCGGTCGATATATTGGCGGCGATCAGGGAAAGGCCGATAAACGGCCAGGTCAGCCCTCTGCCGGCCAGAAAAAAATCCTCGCTGGTCTTGCCTTTTCGGCTCTTGTACATGCTGACGGATACCACGACTCCGAAAAAGGCAACGAACACTCCTAAGTCAAACCATGTCAAACCCAGTTCGCTCATCTATTCATGATTCCTTTCAAAAAATGCAGGGGTCAATTCTAGCAGGTTGAAAGGGAGAATAATATCAGGAGCGCCCCTCGGGCAGGTTTATCATTCCAGCAAAATCTACATGGCCGGGATTTCAAGTTTCATTCCCGGATGTATGCTGTTCGGATCAGAAATACCATTATGACTCTGGATATCAGCGACGGAAATCCTGAACCGCCGGGAGATCCTGGTCAGGTTGTCCCCGTGACGGACGATATAGACCGAATTAGGGATTCCTCCTCCCAGTGAGGAAGGAGCGGAGGTTCCGGCTTCATCAGGAGGCGTGACCAGCAGCACCTGCCCGGGATAGATAAGGTTGGGGTTTCTGATCCCGTTGATCCGCTGCAGGTAGCCGGGGGAGGTTTCCAGGGCGCCGGCTATCAGGCCAAGTGAATCTCCGGGCTGCACCTTGTAACGAAGTGACCCGTCGCTGGAGGCTATCAGTTTTGCGGACGAAGGCCCGGCATTCTCGAGGGCGGCCAGAACAGATGCATGTTGATCAAGGGGTATTCTCAGGTCAACACCAGCCGGGATAACCCTGAGCGAACGGTTAAGAATCCGCCTGATGTGGGGATTGTAGTCACCCAGCACCTCAGGTGTCAGGCCGGGGACACTGGTAAAGTACCCCGCGTCGTAACTTCTCTGCAGCCTGAGCGTCTCGAACCTGAGGGGCTGCTCAATCGGAAGTTCCCCGAAGTAGTCCCGGTAATTTTTTGCCACTTTCAAGGCAGCCAGGAATTCCGCGTAGAAATTCCGGCTCGCAAAGCCGAAATATCGGGAATTGTGGTTGTCCATTATCTTGCGGAAATCAGTTCCGAATAAATTTCTGGCCCGAATCATTCCGTTTCGGCCATAATTATAGCTGGTCATGGTCAGCGCCCAGCTCTCCAGGGCTCCGAAGTTATCCCTGAGCAGCCTGGCAGCCGCATCAGTGGCCTTGATCGGGTCAAGGCGCTCATCAACAGAGCTGGAAATCCTAAGGTAGGACTGGCCGGTTCCCCTTGTAAACTGCCAGACCCCCGCGGCCCCAGCCCTGGAATAGGCGTTATAGTCAAAGGAAGACTCAACGTGGGGAAGGTATGCCAGTTCCTCCGGCAACTCATACTTCCTGAAAATCCCCTTCATGATTTCCAGGTAACGTCCGGACCTGATCAAACTGTCCCGGAATTTGTCCCGAATCCCCCGCTGGTACCGAAGCCGCTGCTTCAGTTTATAAATGGTTGAGGCGTCTGTCCCGTAACCCAGTTCCCTCAAATTGTCGACGATTTGCCTCTGCCTTTCATTCAGCTTCCCGGAATCAGGGCCGAGGCTGTGGATTAATTCCAGGTCCTTTTTGAGGGATCGTATCTCCTGCTCCAGGATATTTTTCTGGCGGCGGGCTTCCCTGTCGTTGTGCTCGATGCCGGTCGTGAATTCCTTGACGTAGTAAACCAGCCTCAGGTCACGGTCATCATGAAGAAGCACCTGGTTGGATTCGTACACGGTAAAGACCTGTTCCCAGAACACGATCTCGTCTTCGAATTCCCGGTAGGGAAAAAGCTCCCCGGTCAGGGACAGATCGAAACCGGCCCCGGTCAGGCCTGCGGACAGGCAGAAAAGGGTTGTCAGAATAATCAACAGGTTTACAGGTCCATTTTTCTTCATATTCAAGGATATTCTAACAAAAATCCTCCGGCATTTAAGCCTTTTTCGAGACAGAATCAGATTGGTTCCTTCCCCGCCCCGCTTCAGGTCACTCCAGGGACAGGGGGTCATCCCAGGGACAGAACCTGAACAAAATGATTGGATACAGCATTCAGAGTTCAACCCTTTTACCGCGCCCCGAGCATAAAACCCTAATCATAAAATCCTAATATTGACATGAATTAAAGGTATACTGAAACCCTGTAGATGCTCTGTAGAAAACCGGCCTTATGCCGGAAACGCGGAGGAGAAAAAAGGAATTGTTTTCAGGATTGAAAATAGAAAAGCTGAACACCCGGAATAAATCCAGGCTTGATGAGCTGTACAAAAGCATTCAGGAGCAGTATCAATATTTCGTAGGGTATCCATGCACCGGAGGATTTGATTATTCAGAGCTGTACCGCTTCCTGAAATACCCCCTGAATAATGTGGGGGATCCCTTCATGCCCGGCAGTTACAGGGTATCAACCAGGAACATCGAATGCGAGGTTCTCGACTGGTTTGCCGCGCTGCATCATTTGCAGCCGGACGAATACTGGGGATATGTGACCAATGGAGGATCTGAAGGCAACATGTACGGCCTGTACCTGGCCAGGGAACTCCTGCCTGAGGGGGTGGCCTACTATTCACAGGACACCCATTACAGTGTCAGTAAAAGCTTGCGGGTCTTGAAAATGCAGCACATCATGATCAGGTCACTCCCCAATGGAGAGATTGACTATGAGGACCTGCGGGAAACAATGCAGATTCACCGTACAGCTCCTCCAATCATTTTCGCCAACATCGGCACTACGATGAAAGAAGGAATTGATGATATCTCGCGGATTAGAGAGATCCTTGATGACCTGGCAATCCCGGCTTACTACATCCATTGCGACGCAGCCCTGTGCGGAATGACACTCCCGTTCATTGACGATGCCCCGGTATTCGATTTCCGGGCCGGCATAGACAGCCTGGCGATAAGCGGCCACAAATTCATCGGCTCACCCATACCATGCGGAGTTGTTCTTGCCAGGAAAAGGAATGTCGACCTCGTAGCCCGTTCAATCGAATACGTAGGCAGCCTGGATACGACCCTGTCAGGGTCGCGGAACGCTTTTACTCCGTTGATTATCTGGTACGCCATCAAAACCCTGGGGCACAAGGGATTCAGGATGATGGCCGATCATTCCCTGGAAATGGCAGGTTACGCGATTGAACAGCTCACGAAAAAGGGGATTGAATCCTGGCGCAACAGGTTTGCCATCACTGTTGTCATGCCCAGAGTTCCGGAATCTGTAACCCGTAAGTGGCAGATCGCAGTCCACAAGGACCACTCGCATATCATCCTGATGCCCCATATCACCAAAATGCAGGTTGATGAGCTTGTGGAAGACATCGCAGAATCGTTCAGAGGCAGTGCGTGAGGAGAATGACAGCATGAAACAGATCGTAATTGTGTGCGAATCAAAGGAAGGGCTGGTTGCCGAGATAGCTGAAACTCTTGCCGGCCGTAACATTAACATTGAATCTATTGACGCAGAGGAATCAGGAAACGTTGACGTGGTAACCCTGACAGTGGACAAATATGATGAAGCCCTGCAGGCTCTGCTTGGAATTGGAATAAATGCAGTTACGGAGGATGTTGTCCTGCTGCGGCTCGCTGACCAGCCCGGGGCTTTAGCCAGGGTAGCAAAGCGATTCAAGGAGAACAGGATTCACCTGAGAAGCATCAGGCTGATTCACCGGGACAGGGGAGAGGCCATCGTAGCCGTGTCCATGGACCGGACAGATGAGGCAATGGAACTGGTCAAAGAATACAGGATCTAAGCTTGGATTCCTCAACGGTTTTCGCAGCGATGCGAGTGCGGTAGCAAGCTGGTGAAAAATCCGGGTTAAACCCTCAGCGAATCCAGGACCTCATAGAAATCCGGGAAAGAAATCTGGACGGAATCCGGGTCCGAGATTTCAATGCCGTTCCGGGAAACCAGCCCGGCAATGGAAAAGGCCATGGCAATGCGATGATCCCCGAAGGACTCCGCTTTTCCGCCCGTGATCTCCTGGCCTCCTGGTATGTGAAAACCATCCTCATACTCTTCAATTCCTATACCCAGGGTTTTCATGTTGCTGACAATGGCATGAATCCGATCGGACTCCTTTTTGCGCAGTTCAGCGGCATCCCTGACGGTCAGGCCCCGGTCCAGATGAGCGCCGATCACGGCAAGTATCGGAATCTCATCGATCAGGTTGGGTATCAGGCTCCCCCGAACCATCGAAGGAAAAGCCTTAAATAGCCGGGGGCTGTATGAAACGTTCAGGCTGCAGCAGGGTTCGGAACCCCCGGAATGGAATGATTCCTCGGAAATATCGGAGCCCCCTTCTTTAAGCAGCTGGAGAAGTGCTGACCGGCTCGGGTTGACTCCTACGCCCTCAACTGTAAGCCTGGATCCGGGAATGAGCATTGCAGCCGCCATGAAGAACACCGCTGAAGACATGTCTCCGGGAACTGTGACCTCTGTCCCCTTGAGCTTCGCCGGACCAGTTACTGAAATTATGCCGCCTTTACTGCTGACAGGAACTCCGAAAAGGGGCAGAGCGCGCTCAGTATGATCCCTGGTAGGGACATTCTCAATTACTGAAGTTCTTCCCTCGGCTGAGAGTCCGGCAAGCAGCACGCAGGACTTTACCTGTGCACTGGCAACCGGCAGCTCATAGGTTACCGGCTTGAGACGGCCTCCTGTTATCATCAGGGGAGGAAGTCCTGATTCCCGGGATGTTATCTCTGCCCCCATTTTTTCCAAAGGCTCTATGATTCGAAGCATGGGCCGCGCGGAAAGGGAGTCATCCCCGGTTATGGTGGACTGGAAAGGCCGACCCGCCAGTAAACCGGAGAGCAGCCTGATGGTGGTACCACTGTTCCCCGCGTCAAGGTCCTCACGCGGGCTGGACCAGTGGTCAAGTCCCCGCCCCCTTATCCTTATCTCTCTTCCTTTTCTGATCACTTCAACGCCAAGCTGCTCGAGGCATGAAAGCGTTGAGTGACAGTCCCGGCTCGAAGAATAATTATGTATCAGGGTATCACCCTCCGCACTTCCCCCCAGCAGGGCATAACGATGGGATATTGATTTGTCCCCGGGTACTTTTATGGAAGCATTAAAGGATTCCAGTGGTTTAATAATCATGTTCTTCTCCGGTCATGCTCAGCCGCAGCTGTTCCAGGCCCCTAATTTTATCCCGGTATTGGGCAGCCGTCTCGAAATCGAGTTCCATGGCGGCATCCTTCATGACTTTACGCCATTTTTCTATTTGCCTGTCAATGTCTTCAGCGGCGGCGTACTGCTCGAGCTCTTCAGAAACAATCGGCACCTCATAATAATCCAGCCCGGCCATTTCCAGCAATGTGGAGTCGACCGGCTTGATGATTGTCTCAGGAGTTATTCCATGTTCCCGGTTGAATTCCAGCTGTATTTTCCGGCGTCGTTCAGTCTCGCTTATGGCCCTGCCCATGGAGTCAGTAATCCGGTCGGCATAAAAAATCACCCGCCCATTAAGATTCCTGGCGGCTCTCCCGGAGGTCTGAACCAGGGCGGTTTCACTGCGAAGGAAACCCTCCTTGTCGGCATCCAGGATGGCTACAAGCGAAACTTCCGGGAGATCCAGCCCCTCCCTCAGGAGGTTGACCCCGACCAGCACATCAAAATGTCCAAGCCTCAAGTCCCTGATAATCTTGATCCGGTCCAGGGTTTCCACTTCCGAATGAAGATAGCGAACCGCAACCCCCACTTCCGTGTAATACTCAGTCAGCTCTTCCGCCATTCTCTTGGTAAGCGTGGCCACCAGAACCCTCTCCCCGATTTCGGCCCTCCTCCTGATCTCCTCCAGGAGGTCATCCACCTGCCCCTTGACCGGACGCACCTCAACTTCAGGGTCCATCAGTCCCGTCGGGCGGATGATCTGTTCAATCACCTCTCCCGAGGTCTTTTCCAGTTCATATTTTCCCGGGGTTGCTGAAACATATATGACCTGGAAATGCCGGTCTTCAAACTCCTGAAAATTGAGCGGGCGGTTATCCAGTGCCGAGGGAAGGCGGAAACCGTAATCAACCAGGTTCTGCTTGCGCGAGCGGTCTCCCCGGTACATTCCCCGCAGCTGGGGGATTGTAACGTGACTTTCATCAATCAGGATGAGCGCATCGCCAGGAAGGTAATCCATCAGGGTAGGAGGAGCCTCTCCCGCGGCCCTGCCGGTAAGATGCCGGGAATAGTTCTCGATTCCTCTGCAGTACCCCATCGATTTGATCATTTCAAGATCAAACCTGGTCCGCTGCAAAAGCCTCTCAGCCTCCAGGATCCTTCCCGAGGAAATGAGCGAGGAGTAGACCTCATCCAGCTCTTCGCGGATGCTTTCAACTGCCGCGGCCCAGTGTTCCTTGGGAATCACGTAATGTGACTTTGGATATACTGGGACCCGTTCATATTCACCCGCAATCTCACCGGTCAGCACATCAAACTGCTGGAGAAGGGTAATCTCATCCCCAAACAGCTCAATCCTGATGCCGTAATCATCATACGAGGGAACAATGTCTATCACGTCCCCCCTGACCCGGAAACAGCCCCGCACCAGGTCAAAGTCATTACGCTGGTACTGAAGCTCAACCAGCTTCCGCAGAAGCTCTCTCTGGTCTACATGATCACCCTTGCTGAGGAGAACCACCATCCCGTAGTATGCCTCGGGAGAGCCAAGACCATATATGCAGCTTACACTGGCAACGATCACGCAGTCCCGCCTTTCCAGCAGGGACCGGGTGGCCGAATGACGCATCTTGTCGATCTCATCATTCACCGTGGCTTCTTTTTCGATATAGGTATCCGTGGATGCGATATAAGCTTCGGGCTGGTAATAATCGTAATAACTTACGAAGTACTCCACGGCGTTGCGGGGGAAAAAATTCCTGAATTCCTGGTACAACTGGGCAGCCAGAGTTTTATTATGGCTCAGGATCAAGGCAGGCCTGTTAGCTCGGGAGATCACCTCAGCCATGGTATAGGTCTTCCCTGACCCGGTTACACCCAGCAGGACCTGGGATTCTTCACCCTCCTCCAGTCCCCTGGTCAGGCTGCGGATTGCAGCCTCCTGGTCAGCGCTTGGACGGAATCCCGATACCAGGCTGAAGGGACGGGTCTCCCTTAACATCCTCCCATAATTGACCCCTGAATAATTGAGTTCTGTCTGATCGGCCACCAGGCTATTATAGCGACAAAGCTGCTTTTCAACTGGACAAATCCCGGCTTTTTGATACATTATGGTGAGTCCCAAGCCGCAGTCAGGCAATCGTTCAAATACCTGGAAGGAGAATGGGTTTATCATGAATCGAAGGGAATTCGTACAGACTACAGCCGCAGCCGTAACGGCCGCAACAACAGTGGCGCCAGGTTCAGCCGCAGAGCTTCCTGCCCGCCCCGTAGTAATCTCGAGCCGCAATGGGATCAGGGCGACTGAAAAGGCCATGGCAATCCTGCGGGAGGGCGGGGACACCCTCGACGCTGTAATCGCAGGGGTCAATATTGTAGAACTAGATCCGGAGGACCGGTCCGTCGGCTACGGAGGCATTCCCAATGAAGAGGGAATAGTGCAGCTTGATGCCTCTGTTATGCACGGCCCAAGCAACGGCGCCGGAGCTGTCTCCTGCCTGGAAGGCATCAAGACTCCTTCAAAAGTGGCGAAACTGGTCATGGAAAGGACTGATCACGTACTCCTGACCGGGGCCGGGGCCCTCAAATTTGCTCTTTCCATGGGATTCAAACACGAAAACCTGCTGACTGATTCGTCCCGGGAAACCTGGCTGGAATGGAAAAGGAACCTGAATCCCGATGACAACTGGATTGATCCGCAGGACCGAATTCCAGCGGCCCTTATTTCCACAGGGAGCCCGGGTGTAAGAGATGCCCTGGAAATGCACGGCACCATCAACTGCAATGCGGTCAATGAAAAAGGAGAAATCTCCGGTGTGACCACTACGAGTGGACTTCCCTTCAAAATTCCCGGCAGAATTGGGGACTCCCCGATAATCGGGGCCGGCTTGTATGTAGACAACCAGGTCGGGGCATGCGGGAGCACCGGGAGGGGAGAGGCCAACCTCAAAACATGCGCCAGTTTCATGGCCGTTGAATTCATGCGGCAGGGTCTGTCCCCGGAAGAAGCTTGCCTCAGGGTTATGAAGCGTATAATGGAAAATACGACTGAACCCTATCTCCTCGACAGCGAGAGAAGGCCTCGGTTCAATCTTAATTTTTACGCACTTAATAAGAAGGGCGAATACGCGGGGGTTGCCCTGTACCAGGGCGGCACTTACGCAGTCCATGACGGCAGGGAGAACCGAATCAGGGAATCAGCATATTTATTAAAGAGAGCGCTTTAAGCCGGGGTCTTGCACCTCGAAGGATGCTGCAGGAGGGTAATAATGAGTACAAATCCGAACCGCGGCAGCGGGAAACTGGGATGCACCATAATTCTGCTGATACTTGCAGCGACCATCTTCCTTTCCATGAAGGCCGGCCCTGTTTACCTGGCAAAAGTTAATTTCCAGGATGATCTGAACAGCATCACCAGCAAGGCCGGAGTATACAACTGGTCAGAGAAAAAAATTTCCAGGGAAGTCCTCACAGCCGCTGAATCCTACGGGTTTACAGTGACACCGGATGGTATCCGGGTGGTCAGGAGAAACCTGTACCAGCAGGCCCCCAGAATCGAAGTGAACGTGACATTCAGCAAACCTGTTGATTTCGCAGGCTACATCCATGAATTCAGATTCGAGGCAAAATCCACCGGCCTGATAGGGAGCCTTTAGAAGGGAGTTTTTTTTGAGAGGTTCAGCCAAGGTGCTGGTTGCAGGAGGGGCCGGTTATATCGGAAGTCATGCCGCAAGGGATCTTGACGCTTCCGGATTCAAGCCCCTGGTTGTTGACAACATGTCCAAAGGACACCGTAAAGCCGTAGTTTGCGGTGAACTTCTGAAAGGAGACCTCAGGGACCCCGGTTTCCTTGACCAGGTGTTTAACGACCACTCCATCCAGGGGGTCATGCATTTCGCGAGTAAATGCTATGTCGGCGAATCAATGAAGGATCCGGCAATCTATTACGAGGAAAACCTCTCAAGCGCCCTCGTGCTTTTGAGGGCCATGCTGAAGCATGGGGTCAATAATCTTATTTTTTCATCAAGCTGTGCCACTTACGGCACACCCCTGAGCCTTCCGCTGCGGGAGTCCCATCCCCAGGATCCTGTTAATCCCTATGGAGAAACCAAGTATTTTATTGAAAGAATCCTCCGTCATTATGACAGGGCCTATGGCTTAAGATCCTGCGCCCTTCGCTATTTCAACGCTGCGGGAGCCAGTCTTGACGGGCTCACCGGGGAATCCCACGATCCGGAAACCCACCTGATCCCCAGGATACTGGGGACAGTCACCGGCAGATACGAAAAGTTGCAGGTTTTCGGAGACGATTACCCGACCCCGGACGGGACCTGCCTCCGAGACTACATACACGTTGTTGACCTGGCTTCCGCCCACCGCAAGGCACTGCAGTGGATTTGGGAAAACGATGCCAGCGAGGCTTTTAACCTGGGCACGGGAACAGCCTATTCAGTGCGCCAGATCATTGATTCCGCCGAGAAGGTGACCGGGATGAAAATCCCGGTTGAAACGGTTCCCCGCCGACCGGGAGACCCTCCTGAACTGGTGGCAGACCCTGGAAAGGCAATAGAATTCCTGGAATGGAGCCCTCAATACTCTGACCTTGACACCATCATGGAAAGTGCATGGGCCTGGGAACAGCATCGCAAGTATTGATCGGTTTCCTTTTTAATGCTAGTTTGATGCAGTAATTCTCTGCCGCAATCCAAACAGGGTTAATTAATTTTTCATTACAATAAGGGGTAACACTTTGAGAGTCCTGATAACTGGCGGGTCCGGTTTTATCGGCAGCCATCTCTGCGAGCACTATCTGAAACAAGGCCATGAAGTCTTATGCCTTGACAATCTGTTCTCCAGTTCCAAGAGGAATATCTACAGCCTTCTGGATAACCCGGCCTTTGAATTCATCCGGCATGATATTACCCAGCCGATCCATCTGGAAATTGAATGGATCTTCAACCTGGCCTGCCCGGCTTCCCCCCTCTATTACCAGAAGAACCCGGTGCAGACCGTGAAAACCAATATCATGGGGGCTTTGCATATGCTGGGGCTGGCCAAGAGGGTCGGGGCGAGAATTTTTCAGGCCAGCACCTCAGAGGTCTATGGAGATCCGGAGGTGCACCCGCAAAGAGAGGACTACTGGGGATCCGTCAACCCCATAGGCTCCAGGAGCTGCTATGATGAAGGGAAAAGGGCCACGGAAACCCTGATGATGGACTACCATCGTCAAAACCATGTGGATGTCCGGATTGCCAGGATATTCAACACCTACGGGCCCCGGATGTCGATCAATGACGGAAGGGTCATGAGCAACCTCATCGTACAGGCCTTGAGAAAGGAAAAAATGACCGTTTACGGAGACGGAAGCCAGACCCGCTCTTTCTGTTACGTATCCGACCTGATCAGGGGAATCACCAGGTTCATGGAATCCGAAGACCTTACCGGGCCCCTGAACCTGGGCAACCCGGAGGAGATCACGATTCTCGAACTGGCCGAAAAGATAAGAGACACCATCGGAAACCGCGTTGAGATTGAATTACGCCCTCTTCCAGCTGATGATCCCGCCAGGCGGAGGCCCTGTATAGACCTGGCCCGGGAACAGCTGAACTGGAAGCCGGAGGTGACGCTTGCTGAAGGACTTAAAAAAACCATCACCTATTTTGAGTCTGTTCTGGCCTGAAGAAGAATGTACGCCGACCGGTCACCCGCCAGGCAAGGCCAGGGAACACTAAAATGATGGGACGCAAAAAAAACGCCAAACATATCCTGGCTCTATACAGCACCATTATCTTCATAATCCCATCCGCCCTCATCGGAGGGTATTTCCTGGGAATGAAACTGGACGAGCAATTCAACACTAATCCGCAGCTCACCATTATAGGGGTGTTCCTGGGGGGAGCCGGGGCGTTCGTGGAACTCTTCAGGGTCCTCAATCGGGGCGAGCGTTCGTCCAGGAGGAGGGCCTCACCTGAGTCCAACCGGGATTCGAAGGAATCAAAAAAGGAATAATTTCAAGAAAGTCCAGTTATTGCTTCTCACGCCACAACCCGAATGACAGAAATGAAAAGCGTTTCTTCTGATTTGAAGACCATAGAAAAAAATGCGCTGATAATCCTTGCAGCGGGAATTGCCGCGGGCTTCGTTTTCTCCGGATTCTGGATGGCATCTTCCATCCTGATCGGCGGCATGCTGGCAGTGGTGAACTTTCGCCTGATGAAAGCCGGTATTGACCGCATGATCTATCCCGGAGGGAAAAAAAGGGACGGACTGCTCATTTTTGGATTTATAGGCCGCCTTTTATTGATCTTATTATGCCTGTTTGCTATGATCCAGACTGCGAAATTTAATCTGATTGGAGCTCTGGCAGGACTGGCCATAATCGTAGTTGCCGGCATGTGCGAGGCCGTTCGCCACCTCCTCAAGAGATAAAAACAGAAAAAAACAGGTTGAATACAACATGCATCACGAGTTTTTTGTATCCACAATTTTTAACCGTTACCTGGTCAATCCCATCGCCGGATTATTCGGGCATCACCCCCAGCACGATATTCTGCCTCCGCATGTGGTGATGGTTATCCTTATTTTTCTTGGGCTTACCCTCTTTGCAATCATTGTCAGGTCAAGGCTCAGTGTTGACAATCCGGGCGGGTTGCAGCAGACCCTGGAACTGATCAGCAACGGAATTCTGGGTCTCACCGAAGACATGACCGGAGTGGATCCCAGGAGATTCTTCCCCTTGCTCGGAGCCCTTTTCTTCTATATCCTCTGTGGAAATCTGCTGGGCCTGTTCCCCGGCTTCATGTCTCCGACCAGCAACCTGAACGCAACCGCCAGCATGGCTATCATGGTTTTCATCTATTACAACTACGTAGGCTTCAAGGCTAACGGTTTCGTAAAATATATGGCCCACTTTGCCGGCCCGTCATTGATGATCGCACCCCTGATGTTCGTGATTGAGATCATCAGTCACTGTGCCAGGCCTTTTTCGCTGTCAGTCAGGCTTTTTGGTAACATTTACGCTGAAGAGTTGATAATCGGAAGCCTCAACAGCATGTTTCCGTTCCTTATCGCTTTGCCTGTAATGGCTATCGGCCTCTTTGCCAGTACCATCCAGGCTTTCATCTTTATTGTCTTGACTATGGTATATTTGGGAGGAGCAGTGGAACATAGCGATCACGACTAGCAAGGCTGGTTTGATTAAATTTCCAGGCCCTCTTTCATAGGATTTTTTCAGAACGCTTATGGTTTAGAAGGAGATACTTTACATGATCAGAAAGATAGGTTTTTTTGCAATTGCTGTTATGATCCTCAGTCTCGTTGCCATGCCCGTATACGCCCAGGCTGAAGGCACATCAAATATTGAAATTCATTACCTGGCTATTGCCATGGGTATTGCGGCTGCCGGTTGCGGAATCGCCCAGAGTATCGCCGTAGCCAACGGATGCCAGGGAGCTTCCAGGAATCCTGGTGCAACTGACACCATTCGTTTCTTTGTCATCCTCGGCCTGGCGTTTATTGAATTCCTGGCCCTCTTGACATTTGTTGTTGTACTGATGCTGCAGTAACCCTGCCCCTCAGTCCAAATCCAAAAGCAGATTTAAAAACGGTATTCGTGATTGTCGCCGCGAATACCGTTTTTTTTCCGCCTTCCATCCCGGAATCACCTCGATTAAACCTTCCGTCCAGGCCCGAAAATCCTGCCGGCACCTCATTCCCCGGAAATCTCCTTCCCCTTCAAAAAAACAATTGATTGCGAAAGGGCGGTACGATAACCTGCTATGGATCGCGACATATTTGCCGAATCTGACAATGCTTCTGCCCAACCGGTAACATTAGGAGACTAACCGAAATGGAGATCTACCTGGCTGAATTTGTAGGGACCGCAATACTGATGCTTTTTGGTAACGGAGTGTGCGCCAACGTTACCCTGGCAAAGTCCAAAGCGAAGGGTGGAGGGTGGATGGTCGTAGCCACAGCCTGGGGACTGGGAGTGGCGCTTGCTGTCTACTGCGTCGGGAGGATCAGCGGGGCCCATATTAATCCGGCAGTAACTGTTTCCCTGGCCGCTGTCGGCTCCTTTCCCTGGTCCCAGGTGCCCGGATATATTTTAGCCCAGATGGCCGGAGCCTTCAGCGGAGCAGTCCTGGTCTGGATGGCCTTCCTGGCCCACTGGAAGGAAACCGATGATCCGGATGCCAAGCTGGGGATTTTCGCGACTATCCCCGCAGTCAGGAAACCGGCGGCCAACCTGCTGACCGAGATTATCGGGACCGCAGTCCTGCTTTTCGGCATCCTGGCCATCGGGGACAATGCCCAGACATTGACCAGTGTCGGAGACCTTGACCTTTCCGTGGTCTTCAGCGGCGCGATTCAACCCATGATCGTCGGATTCCTGGTTTTGGCCATCGGCCTGAGCCTCGGCGGACCTACCGGGTATGCCATTAATCCGGCCCGGGATCTGGGGCCCAGGCTGGCCCACGCACTGCTGCCGATTCCCGGCAAAGGCTCGTCCCAGTGGCATTACGCCTGGGTTCCCATTGCCGGGCCCCTGATCGGCGGGGTAATCGGAGCAGGCCTGTATACATATCTTGCTTTTTAGATCTACGGATGAAACATTAGAGATTATTGAAAAAATAACCGGAGACAAACAATGGCTGAATTAATTGGTTCAATTGACCAGGGCACCACCAGCACCAGGTTCATGGTATTTAATCCCGAGGGCGAGGAGATTACCAAGGCTCAGATGGAACATGAGCAGATCCTTCCCCGCCAGGGATGGGTTGAACATGACCCTGAAGAAGTCATGAGAAATACAAACACCGTGATCAGGGAGGCCCTGGACAAGGCAGGACTCAAGGGCGGAGACCTGGTATCCATAGGCATCACCAATCAAAGGGAAACCACGCTCCTCTGGGACCGGCAGACTGGAAAACCGGTTGGGAACGCCCTGGTCTGGCAGGATACCAGGACAGACAAGATCATTTCCGCCATTGAACGCCGGGGACAGGCTGAAATAGTCTGGAGCAAATCAGGCCTGCCCCCGGCCACCTATTTCTCAGCCGGAAAGATCCGCTGGATCATGGATGAAAATCCGGAACTGGCTGGGCGGGCCGCCAGGGGAGAAATCCTCTTCGGAAACATGGACAGCTGGCTGATATGGAATCTCACGGGGGGACCGAACGGAGGCCTCCATGTAACCGACATAACCAATGCCAGCCGTACCATGCTGATGAACCTGGCCGGCCTGGCATGGGACGAAGAACTCTTGGCAGTCTTCGGAATTCCCGTTGAAATGCTCCCCGAAATCAGGCCTTCCTCAGGATTCTTCGGAGAGACGCTTTCATCCGGACCTTTCAAGTCCGGGGTCCCGATTATGGGAGTCCTGGGAGACCAGCAGGCGGCAACCGTCGGCCAGGCCTGCTTTTCAACGGGAGAGGCTAAAAACACCTACGGCACCGGGAACTTCATGCTCTCCAATACCGGGAATAAAATAATACCCTCCAGGTCCGGGCTCCTGACCACCACCTGTTATCAGCAGGCCGGACTTCCGGCGGTCTACGCCCTGGAAGGATCCATCGCCGTAACCGGTTCCGCGGTCCAGTGGCTGCGGGACCAGCTGGGCCTTATCCAGTCAGCAGCTGAAATCGAATCGCTGGCCAACACCGTCAAGGACAACGGCGGAGTCTACTTTGTCCCGGCTTTCTCAGGGCTTTTCGCCCCTTACTGGAGGTCCGATGCCCGGGGCGCGATGGTGGGACTGACCAGGTACGCCAACAAAGGGCACCTGGCCAGGGCTACCCTGGAAGCTATCTGTTACCAGACAAAAGATGTACTGGGAGCCATGAACAAGGATTCCGGCATCAACCTGGAAATCATGAAAGTCGATGGCGGGGCAACGGTCAACAACACCCTTATGCAGCTGCAGGCCGACATCCTGGGTGTCCCCGTAATCAGGCCGAAAGTGACGGAGACCACGGCATTGGGGGCAGCTTACGCCGCAGGACTGGCATCAGGGGTGTACCGATCCCTTGATGACCTGAAAGCCAACTGGCGGGCCGACCGGCAATGGGAGCCGGAATGGAGCGAAGACCAGAGGGAGAGCGGCTGGGCGCAGTGGAAAAAGGCTGTTGAGCGCACCCTCGACTGGGCCTGACAATTGACGATTGTGGCATAAGCATCTTGCTTATGAATCTGCCATTCGCCATTCG
>CAZOGT010000005.1:0-1892 GCA_964579015.1 uncultured Acidobacteriota bacterium
ATTCGGTGAAAAATATTACTGGAGGCTGGCGGAAAAAGAAATCGTGCAGATTGAGTACCCCCTGAGGCACAAGAAAGGATATGCGGTCTGGTGCCTCTTCAACGGCCAGGCGATCGAACCTCCTGATCTTTCCAGGGGAGCGGTCTGGACAATTGACGATATCACTGAGCGGAAGAAGGATGAGCTGGAGCTGAAAGCGGCCAGGGACAAGCTGCAGAGAATCCTCGAAACATCAGCCACAGCTGTCTTTATCGTGAATCCGGACGGGGTCATTACCTCTATCAACCGCGAATTTTCTGAAATTACGGGTTTCAGCAGGGAAGAGGCTGTCGGTTCTCACTGCAGCCTGCTGGTTGGGGACACATGCATCGGCCACTGTGCCATCTTTGACCCTGGAACCGACAAGCCGATTGTCAGGGAGGCCTGCACCATCCAGACCAGGGACGGGAGACGGCTAAATATCCTGAAGAATGCGGACCTTGTGCTGGACAGTGAGGGGAAGGTTAAGGAAGGCATTGAGTCTTTCATCGATGTCACGGAGCTTGTGGCGGCCCGGGAAAACGCCGAGAAAATCAGCCAGAGGCTCAAGAACAGCCTCAGGAAAGAGAAAGAGCTGGCTGTTAAGGCGGAAATGGCAAGTACGGCCAAGAGTGAGTTCCTGGCCAACATGAGTCATGAAATAAGGACTCCCATGAACGGGGTCATAGGCATGACCGGGCTTCTTCTGGAGACCGATCTTACCGGGGAACAGCGGGAATACGCGGAGAGGATCTCCTCCAGCGGCGAAGCGCTGATGACGATAATCAACGACATTCTCGATTTTTCCAAGATTGAAGCCGGAAAGCTGGACCTGGAAATACTCGATTTTGACCTGCGGACCACCATTGACGAGATGAGTGACATCCTGGCGGTCAGGGCGCAGGAAAAGGGGCTGGAATATGTTTCCAATATTGATCCCGAGATGCCCTGCCTGCTCAAGGGAGATCCGGGCCGGATCCGCCAGGTTTTGATCAATCTGATCGGCAATTCTGTCAAGTTTACCGAAGAGGGGGAGATCCGCCTGAACATCAGGGCAACGGAGGAAACAGACACTTCTGTCATGGTGCGGTTTGAAGTTGTGGATACCGGGATGGGCATTCCACGCGACCGGATTGACTATCTCTTCGAGTCCTTCACCCAGGTTGACGCGACAACTTCAAGGAAATTTGGAGGGACAGGCCTGGGCCTTGCCATCTGTAAAAAACTGGTGGAGATGATGGAGGGGAAAATTGGGGTGGAGAGTGAGGAGAACAAGGGTTCAACCTTCTGGTTTGAGCTGCCCCTTGAACGGCAGGAAGGGTCACTCCCGGCTCCTCCCGCAATGCCCGTAGATTTTCATAAGACGAAGATATTAATCGTCGATGACAATGACACCAACAGGTTTGTCCTGAAAAGGCAGCTGGCCGTATTGAAGGTCACCCAGGAAGAAGCGGCAGACGGCTTTTCAGCCCTGGAAAAGCTGCGGGAATCAGCGCGTCGGGGAAACCCGTACGACATCATGATAGCTGATCACCAGATGCCCGGAATGGATGGGGCTGAACTGGGTCGACAGGTCAAGCAGGACGAGACGATAAGTGGCGTAGCAATGATCATGATGACCTCGGTCGGGCAGAGGGGGGACTCATCCCGGATGCGGGAGATAGGTTATGATGCCTATCTTACGAAGCCGATAAAACAGGCACAGCTGTTCGACTGCCTGTTCAAGTTCAGCGTCCCTGCTCCTGGTGGTGTTGATAAGGATGCGAAAAAGCCGATAGTAACCCGTTATTCACTGGCTGATGAACGCCTAAGGTCCGCCAGGATCCTGCTGGCCGAAGACAATATAACCAACCAGCTGGTAGTGACGGGGATGC
>CAZOGT010000005.1:1902-24281 GCA_964579015.1 uncultured Acidobacteriota bacterium
AATGGACTGGAAGCCGTCAGGTCCCTGCAGGCCGCCCCTTACGATATTGTGCTCATGGATGTTCAGATGCCGGAAATGGACGGCCTGGAGGCTACCAGAAAGATCAGGGAAAGGGAGACCGGGGTCCTGGATCCCGGTGTCTGCATAATCGCCATGACTGCCCATGCCATGGCCGGAGACCGCGAGAAGTGCCTTGAAGCCGGCATGGATGATTATGTCAGCAAGCCGGTGCGGCCTGCTGAACTTTTTGAGGCTATCGAGAATGGGCTCAGGAACAAGGAGAAGGGGAGGGAGAGCAATGAGTTCGGCCCGCGCAAGGATGGCGGGGAAGGCAAGGCCTCCGCTGTTTTTTTTGATCCTGAAAACCTGAATGAAAGGCTCGAAGGCGATGAACAGATGATAAAGATGGTCCTCGAGATGTTCAAGCAGGAAAGCAGTTCCATTTTATCGGCCATTGAGGCCGCGGTGGCCTCCTCCGATCCGGAAGGCGCAGGAAAACTGGGCCATTCATTGAAGGGGTCGGCGGGCAATGTGGGTGCCAGGGCCCTGCAGGAGGTCTCAGCCGCCTTCGAGGAATCGGGTAAGTCCGGAGATATCGAGAAATTGAAGAGCCGGCTGACGGATCTTCAGGAGACTCATCGGCGGACGATGCAGGCCATAGAACTGCAAAAATAGGGAGGTTCAGCCCTCTTTTCGAGTTTAAGCCGGGAGAAGGCCGGATTTTTCGATGCAAGGAACGAAAGGAGCGGGGATGGAAGTCCTGATAGCTGAAGATAACGCTGCTTCCCGAACCATTCTCCAGGCGGTTCTCCACAAGTGGGGTTACCAGGTTACAGCAGTAGAAGACGGCGTTAAGGCGTGGGAGGTACTGCGGGAGGAATCCTGTCCCTCGATAGCTCTTCTGGACTGGATGATGCCCGGGATGGACGGCCCTGACCTCTGCCGGATGGTGACGTCACTTGGCCGCAGCAACCCGGCTTACCTCATCCTGCTCACTGGGCGGGATTCGAAAGAAGATATTTCCGCCGGCCTGGAAGCAGGGGCTTCTGACTATATTACCAAGCCGTTTGACAATGATGAGCTGAAAGCCAGGATCAGGGTTGCCGAGAGAATGGTGGCACTGCAGGATAAGCTGAACAAAAACATTTCCGAACTCCGGGAAGCGCTCTCTCATGTGAACACGCTCCAGGGAATATTGCCCATCTGCATGCACTGTCACAAGATACGTACGGATGACCAGGCATGGCAAAGGCTGGAAGCTTATATTGAGGTGCATTCCGAGGCCAGGTTCAGCCACGGCCTCTGCCCGGATTGCATGGAGAAGCATTACGGCGGGCAGGACTGACCCGGGGTTTGCATGAATCCGGATTGGGTTGGCCGCAGAATTAGAATGAGACGCGGGGCGGCCTGCGACAGGGCAGCGCTTGTTGGGTACGGAAAACTCCTGATGCCGAAAGAGTACAGATGTTTATACCGATAATTTATAATGCCGCATTGCTCACGCTGCTGGTACTGGTCCTGGATATCTTCCTCGGAGAACGACTCACTCTTTTCTCGAAGAACCGGACCGTTACGGGACTGATGCTCGGGTCTATCGGCATTGCCGTGATGCTCAACCCCTGGCAGGCTGCTGTTGGAATCTTTTTTGACACGCGTTCCGTGCTCCTCTCCCTCGGGGGGCTTTTCTTCGGCATGGTTCCCGCCCTGATCGCCGCTGCCATGACCTCAGCCTACAGGGTATACCAGGGCGGAGCCGGAGTTTACATGGGTGTCGGCGTTATTCTTATGTCCGCCTTAGTCGGGGTTATCTGGAGGAAGCGGCACCGTGGGATTGTCAGGGATATCAGCGCACTCGAACTGCTTACCTTCGGCCTTATTGTTCACTCTATGATGATGCTGCTGACGTTGACCCTGCCCAGGGATGTCAGTACCGAGGTGGTTTCAGCCATCGCCTTTCCGGTTTTGACTGTTTATCCAATGGTCACGCTGGCGTTGGGATTCCTCCTGATCCGGAGCCAGAGAAGAAGTGATCTCAATAATTCGTTGCGGGAAAGCGAAGAAAAATACCGGCTGCTGGCTGACAATACCCTGGACGTGATCTGGATAATGAGCCTTGAAGCAAGGTTTTTATACCTTAATCCGGCTGTAGAAAAACTTCTGGGGTACAGTCCTGAAAAAATGATAGGAAAAGGCCTCTGGGAATTCTGCGATGAAGAGAACTTCAGGTTCATGAGGGACCGGATCGAGGACGCCGTTATCAGGCTTCCGGACTTGCGGGAGTCTCTTTTTGAAGCTGTCATGCTCAGGAAGGACGGCCGGGAAGTCATCGTTGAGATAACAGGACGGGTAGTGGCAGGGGAAGATGGGGAGCCGGTTTCACTGCAGGGGGTAACCCGCGATATCACGGAACGCAAGAGGTCAGAGGCTGAGAAAGACCTGCTCCGCCTGGCCATCGAGCATTCGGTTGAAGCCATAATGATAACCGATACCGAGGGTACCATAGTCTACGTTAATCCGGCTTTTGAAAAGACCTCGGGCTTTTCCAGGGACGAGGCTGTCGGTAGCAGTACCTCCATCCTGGAGAGCGGGTATCATCCCGGGGATTTTTTTGAAAAGATGTGGGAGACAATCAGGGGCGGCAATACCTGGCAGGGCAGGTTTGTCAACAGGAAAAAGGACGGGTCCTATTACACGGAAGAGTCCTCTATAGCACCCGTTTTTGATGAAAACGGGTGCATCATCTATTTTGTGGCAGCAAAAAGAGACGTGACCTATGAAACAGAGCTGGAGCAGCAGCTGCTGCAGTCCCAGAAAATGGAGGCAGTGGGGCAGCTTGCCGGGGGAATAGCCCACGACTTCAACAATATCCTGCATGCAATGATGGGTTACTGCGAGATGCTGGGAGCATCCATTGATGAAGAAAGTGAACAATACGAATTTGTGATGGAGCTGCAGAAGGGAACTGAAAGGGCCGCAGACCTTACCAGGAAGCTGCTGACCTTCAGCCGGCGCCAGGTGATCGAGCTCAGGAATGTGGACCTTAATGAGATCATCCGGGATATGCTGAAATTGATCGGGAGGACTATAGGTGAACAGATTGAATTGCGCGCGAGCCTCCGGGAAGGACATCTTTTCATCCATGCGGATACCGGCCAGATTGAACAGGTCCTGATGAACCTGTGCGTCAATGCCAGGGATGCAATGCCCGAGGGGGGCAGGATCATGATTGAGACATCCCGGGTACAGGCTGGCAGTGACCAGGATCAGCCCCTGTCCACGCTTGGGAAAGGTGACTATGCATTAATGACAATCATCGATACAGGATGCGGGATTGATAAAATGATCCGGTCCCGGATATTTGAGCCGTTTTTCACTACCAAGGAAGTGGGAAAAGGGACGGGGCTGGGCCTGGCTACCGCATATGCGATAGTCACTCAGCATAACGGAAGGATCAGTGTCGAGAGTGAAGAAGGGAGAGGGGCTGCTTTCAGGGTTTACCTGCCGTTGATGGAAGAATCAAGAAGTGAGGTTTCAGAAAGCCGTTCCAGAGAGCCGGCCGGGGGCAAGGAGACCGTACTCCTGGCTGAAGACGACGATGAAGTCAGGAAACTTGCTTCGGTTATCCTGCAAAACGCGGGTTACAGTGTCCTTCCGGCTGCTGACGGCGAAATTGCGATAGGCCTGATCACTGAGCATGCCGACCGGATAGACATTGCCGTGATTGACGCGGTAATGCCGAAGAAGAGCGGAAAAGATGTCCTGGAATACTACCAGAGGATGAAACCCGGTGGAAGGGTGCTGCTCGTTAGCGGGTACAATGAAGGGTTGACGGATATTGGTGTTTTCAGTGAAACACGGGCATCCTTTATTTCCAAACCATTTGGGTCCGCCCTGTTTCTCAGGTCCATCCGTGAGCTCCTGGACGGGTGAAACTCACAATGATGTATCATAGAAAAAGCCTGATAGAATTGGGTTTGGAATATTGCCTATGAGTAAAACAGGAGGAAAAAAAGATCCGGTGACAGACCAGACGGAAACGATCCTCGAAAGCATATCAGACGGCGTGTTCACGGTGGATCCCGACTGGATAATAACTTCTTTCAACCGTGCAGCGGAAGAGATCACCGGGGTTTCCAGGGAGGAGGCCATCGGGCAGTTATGCTGTGATGTCTTTCGCTCCAGTATGTGCGGGGAAGACTGTGCTCTCAGGCATACACTGAAAACAGGAAAACCGATCATCGGCAAATCTGGATACATCATCAACAGCTATGGGGACCGCATACCCATCAGCGTCTCCACGGCGGTACTGAAGGACGGCAGCGGCCGGGTAATCGGGGGAGCTGAAACCTTCCGGGACCTGAGCGAAATAGAAGAATTACGGCGTGAACTTGAAGGCAGGGCCCGGGTTGGTGACCTGGTGAGCCGAAGCCCGCTTATGCAGAAGTTGTTTGAGGTCCTTCCCGCAGTGTCGGCAAGTCCCAGCACCGTCCTTATTCTTGGTGAAACCGGTACCGGGAAGGAGTTGATCGCCCGAACCATCCACAGCCTGAGCCCACGGAGAAAGGGCCCCTTTATTGCGGTCAATTGCGGGGCGCTCCCTGATACGCTTCTCGAATCGGAGCTCTTCGGATATAAAGCCGGGGCCTTTACCGGCGCGGCAAAAGACAAGCCGGGCCGCTTTGCCCTGGCTCGAGGGGGCACCATTTTGCTGGATGAAATCGGAGACGTGAGCCCGGCCCTGCAGGTCAGGCTCCTCAGGGTGCTGCAGGAACATACCTTTGAACCCCTTGGCTCGGTCAAGCCTGAAACATCCGACGCCCGGGTAGTTGTGGCTACCAATAAGGACCTCTCCGAACTCACCCGCCGGGGGGATTTCAGGGAAGATCTCTATTACCGGATTAACGTTGTCCGGGTTGAGCTTCCGCCCCTTCGCAGCCGTAAAGAGGACATCCCTCTGCTGGCTGACCAGTTTATCCAGAGATTCAACCGGTTACAGAACCGCTATGTTGAAGGAATATCGCCGGAAGCACTTTCACTGCTTATGGCCCATAACTGGCCGGGAAACGTGCGCGAACTCGAAAATATCATAGAGCGGGCCTTTGTCACCTGCGGCCAGGGCATCATTGACATCAGTAATCTGCCTGAAGAATTTACCGCCCATGGCAGAAAGCTTGCCCCTGATTCCGATATGAAATCCGCACACGATTTGCTGGATGCCCAGTCAATCATGATGTCCCTTGAGAGAAATCAGTACAACCGGACTGCTGCCGCCCGCGAACTGGGAATCCATAAAACCACCCTCTTCCGTAAGATGAAAAAACTCGGGCTTCCCCTTCCTTCACGCGACGGCCGCTCCTCCTAATCAAGGTAGCGATTTAGCACCTGTCCATCTTCCTTTAGTCTCGATGATGCAACTGTATTGGGTCGTGACAACTTATTCTCCTGAAGTTAACGCTCTATATGTCAATATCTTAGGGAGATATTCTTCGTTTTGATGTTCTGGCATGGTAAGTGCATTCAATATGGTTGAGAGAGAAAAGGTATTGAATGATGAAAGCAGCATTTTCATTTTCGGGAAAACGAATCGCCCCGGTTTTTGATGTAGCCCCGCAGGTGAAGGTGGTGGAAACCGGGCAGGGATCGACTGGTCCCCGGGAAATAACGGAACAGCTTACCGACGATCTCCCGGTGCAGAAGGCCTTGCGGCTGGTGGAACTCGGAGTGGGGACCTTGGTCTGCGGGGCCATATCCAGGCCCCTGCACGAAACAGTCACTTCCTATGGGATCAAGGTGGTCGCGTTTGTAGCCGGGGAGCTCGAAGAGGTCATAGGCGCCTGGGTCTCGGGTGGACTGGAAGCGGAAGCATTCATGATGCCGGGCTGTTATGGCCGCGGGCAGGGAAGGTATAGGAACATGAGAAGAAACAGTAATGACGGATATCAAATGTCAGGAAGAGGTGGCGGAATGGGCCGGGGCGGAGGTTCCGGGCGTGGAACCGGGGCCGGAAGGGGCCGGGAAACAAGCCAGGGCCTGGGCCGCATGGGCGGTCCGAACGCTGCCGGGACCGGGGGGAACTGCGTATGCCCGGAATGCGGGCACAGCGTCCCTCATGAACGGGGTGTTCCCTGCTTTGAAAGGTCTTGCCCCAAGTGCGGAGCAAAGATGGCCAGGGAATAGTATTAACCCGCATTGCCTGGAGGCGGACTGCAGGGGGCTCAGCTGAGTTTCAGGGCAGGCCCCGAAAAGGATGCGGACCATGTTTAGAAAGAAGGAGGAATGAAATGCCGGCAGGAAATCGAACAGGGCCGAATGGAATGGGTCCTATGACAGGAAGAGGCGCAGGCTACTGCGCCGGTTACGGATCACCCGGATACATGAGTCCGGGTGCCGGGCGGGGGCTTGGCCGTGGAGGCGGGTTTGGCCCCGGACGGGGCGGCGGTTATGGAGCCGGACGAGGCCGGAGGCTTGGCTTTTACGCCACCGGGGCGCCTGGATGGATTCGTTATGGAGCAAATCCGGGAGTGCCGCCTCCTGATCCAGGCCCGGAATTCACAAAGCAGGCTTTGCAGAACCAGGCAGATGCTTTGACATCGGAGCTGGAGCTTGTGAGGAAGCGCCTGGATGAACTGGAAAATGAACCTTCCCCTGAGTAGCTTGAAGGGTTCGTTTCAGTCTGCACCGGTGATCAGGGAACCGGTGCAGCCGCAATCCTTCCGGAATAATTAATGTCTGTGAATAATGTCAGTGAATAAGGAGATACACGTGAAGATTGCTTTTACAACATCCGGTGATAATCTGGGCGCGCCGCTGGACAATCGATTCGGCCGTGCGGCAAAATTTCTGGTCTATGACCTGGATGCGGATTCATTTGAAATCCTGGACAATATCCAGAATCTGAATGCCGCCCAGGGAGCCGGTATCCAATCAGCCGAAGCAGTAGTGAGGTCGGGTGCCGAGTGCCTTGTAACAGGACATTGCGGTCCGAAGGCTTATCGGGTTCTTTCGGCGGCAAACGTGAAGGTTTACAACACCGATGCTTCAACTGTAACCGAAGGCTTGCAGCTGTTTCGGGAGGGAAAGCTCTCCCAGGCTGGATCAGCGGATGTTGAAGGCCACTGGGTATGAGCAGCGAGAAACTAACTGCTCGGCCGCAAACGGGCATTTTCTCTGGAAGGAGATGATTCATGATTCTGGCTATTGCTTCCGGTAAAGGGGGCACGGGTAAGACTACGGTGGCAGTAAACATGGCCAGGGCTTTTGAGTCAGGCGTCAGGCTTCTTGACTGTGATGTGGAAGAACCGAATGCCCATCTATTTCTGCAAGGCAGGCGAGTCAGCGAAGAGTTGGTAAATATCCCTGTTCCGCTGGTGGACAAGGACCTGTGTGACGGGTGCGGAAAATGCGGACAGTTTTGTGAATACAATGCCATTGTCTCTTATGGGTCAGTGCCGATAGTGTTTCCGGAAATGTGCCACGGGTGCGGCGGCTGCATGCTGGTATGCCCAAGGCATGCCATCAGTGAGACTGACAAGCGGATAGGAGTGGTGGAAACCTTGCAGGACGGGCACATTACCCTGGTGCAGGGGAGCCTGGATGTCGGGGTTGCAATGGCACCGCCCCTGATTCGTGCCGTAAAGAGGCACCAGCAGGTTTCCGGCACCACCATCGTTGATGCCCCTCCCGGAACAGCCTGCCCGGTAATTGCCTCCATTCGTGAAGCGGATCTTGTGATCCTGGTAACTGAACCGACACCTTTCGGACTCCATGACTTGCGGCTTTCCGTGGACATGGTGAGGGAACTGGGCCTGCCCCTGGGAGTCGTGGTCAACAGGTATGGGTCCGGGGACGACCGTGTCCATGAATTCTGCCGGGAGGACGGAATTCCGCTCCTTCTGGAGATCCCGGACGACCGGAGAATCGCTGAGGCTTATTCCAGGGGGAAGCTGATATTTGACGCGCTTCCTGAATACCGGGAATTATTCAGGGAATTTATTCACAGGTGCGAAAATATCGTTTCAGGGAGCCTTCGATTAGCGGAAGCAGGTTTTCAGGGATCCTCCCGGCGGGCAAGGGCCGGCCTGGGAGGAGAATCATGAGTAGAAGGGCGTACAGGCATCTTTATGGACCGGTGGATTCAAGAAGGCTTGGATCTTCACTGGGGGTGGACATCATCCCTCCGAAGGTCTGCACCTATGACTGCATATACTGCCAGTTGGGAAGGACCACTGAGAAGACCATGAAGAGGCAGGAATATGTTGACATAGATGAGGTCTTAAAAGAGGTTGAGCTGAAACTCACGGAAAAGAGCAAACCGGCATATATCAGCATATCCGGTTCCGGAGAGCCCACCCTGAATTCCGGGATCGGTACCCTTGTCAGGGGCATTAAGAACATCACTGATATCCCGGTAACCGTTATTACGAATGGTTCGCTTTTGTGGATGGACGATGTGAAAGATGACCTTGCAGGCGCTGATGTCGTCCTGCCATCCCTTGATGCCGGCGATGATGCGCGTTTCAGGTTCGTAAACCGGCCTCACCCGGGAATTGCTTTTGAGAAAATGGTTGACGGCATCTCCCGGTTCACCAGGGAATTCGCAGGTGAGGTGTGGCTGGAGGTATTCCTGTCCGGAGGCGTTACCGACTCTCCCCCGGAAATAGAGAAGATCGCGGGACTGGCTGAAGTAATCTCCCCGGAACGAATTCAGCTCAATACTGTGTACCGCCCGCCTTCCGAGCGTTTCGCCCTCGCTGTGCCTCCCGGGGAAATGCTCGGGATCAAGGCTGCTTTTTCAGGAAATGTCCAGATTATAAGCCCTTCCGACAGAGGTGATGTGCCCGGCAGAGAGATAAGAGAAGCCGCGGAAAAGGATATTCTGGGGATGATCAGCAGGAGGCCCTGCACTGCCGAGGATGTTGCCGGGGGATTGGGAATTCATCGGAATGAAGCCATTAAGCATCTCAAATCACTGAGTGAATCCGGGAAAGCAGGTTTGACAGTAACCGGCAACCGTACGTACTACTATTCAAAATGATCGCGCAAATTAAATTTCGGCTCTGGTGAAAGGATAGAGGTTGATGAAGGAGATTGTTGTTATCAGTGGTAAAGGGGGTACGGGGAAAACCAGCATAACCGCTTCTTTTGCCGCACTTGCGGTACGTTCCGTGATCGCCGACTGTGACGTGGATGCCGCGGACCTGCACCTGGTGCTGTCTCCCGAGGTCCGGGAGAGGTTTGATTTTCGCAGCGGGCATGAAGCCGTTATCCGGCAGAATGCCTGCTCCGGATGCGGAGACTGCCGCGCTTTATGCCGTTTTGACGCAGTTCATGGAACATTGACCCCGTCCGGAAGAAAGAAATTCCATGTTGATCCTGTCTCATGTGAAGGCTGCGGGGTTTGTGTCCGTTTTTGCCCGGAGAAGGCCATTGATTTTCCTGAAACCAGTTGCGGGGAATGGATGATTTCAGATACCAGGTGCGGCCCGATGGTACATGCCCGGCTGGGAGTCGCGGCAGAGAATTCGGGGAAGCTGGTGTTCACGGTCAGGCAGGAGGCCAGAAAGATAGCCGGGGAAAAAGGTCTTTCCCTGATTATCGTTGACGGCCCCCCGGGAATCGGCTGCCCGGTGATCGCTTCAGTTACCGGGGCATCCCTGGTCCTGGTTGTTACGGAACCGACTGTTTCAGGAGAGCATGATCTGGAAAGGGTACTCTCTCTGACACGTCATTTTAATATCCCGGCAGCTGTTTGTGTAAATAAATGGGATCTCAATCCTGAAATGACTGATCGTATTGAAGCGAAGGCCGTCGGTGTTGGGGCCCGCATTGCCGGGAGGGTCAGGTATGACCCCGAGGTTACCAGGGCCCAGATAATGGAAAGATCAGTGGTTGAAACGGGCGGACCCGGGGGGGAGGATATCAGGAAAGTCTGGGCGAGGATGGTTGAATGGGAGGAATCTGCATAAATGGAACAAACGGAAGCTGGATTTGATTTGAATGTTGTCAGGGAGCACTCTGAGCATCCTCGTAACTACGGTATGATCGAGGAAGCTGACGGCCACGCCATAATCAAGGGCCCATGCGGGGACACCATGGAATTCTGGTTGAGCATTGAGGAGGGCAAGCTTGCAAGGGTGACATTCATCACTGACGGGTGCGGGGCCTCCCTGGCGTGTGGGAGCATGGCCACCCTTCTGGCTGAGAGCCGGACGGTGGAGGAAGGGTTGGAACTTGGGCAGGAAGAGATCCTTGAAGCCCTGGGCGGCCTTCCCGCTGAGTTTGAACACTGTGCCCTGTTGGCCGCCACTACCATCCACGCCGCCTGCAGGGATTATCTTTCGTCCCGGGACAGCTCCCGGGCCGGTGGTTCCCGAACCGCTCCCCTGGAGAGGGGTGAGAATGAAAGCGAGGAAGACTATTTTGAAAGGCTGGAACTCCATACCCGGATGGGTTGTATCAGGAATAAGGTAGTTGTGCTGTCGGGAAAAGGAGGTGTCGGCAAGAGTACAGTCGCAGTTAATCTTGCAGTCTCCCTGTCTATGGCAGGAAAACGGGTCGGATTGCTGGATGTAGATATCCATGGCCCCAGCATACCAACCATGCTGGGATTGGAGGGCGAGGGTATCGTTGGTTCCAGGGAAGGGATGGTGCCTGTTGAGCAGGATGGATTGAAGGTGATGTCCCTGGGATTCATGCTGAAGGACCAGGATGATGCTGTCATTTGGCGAGGCCCCAGGAAGACCGGGGTGATAAAGCAGTTTTTAAAGGATGTAGCCTGGGGAGACCTCGATTTCCTGATAATCGATTCTCCGCCGGGAACCGGGGATGAGCCCCTTTCGGTCTGCCAGCTGATTGAGGAGCTGGATGGTGCCGTGGTGGTTACGACCCCACAGAAGGTCGCGGCCGTGGATGTACGGAAATCCATTTCCTTTTGCAGGGAACTTAAAATACCGGTCATTGGAGTGGTTGAGAATATGAGCGGTTTTGTCTGCCCTCACTGCAGGGAATTAACCAGGATCCTCTGCTCAGGCGCCGGTCGGATGGTAGCGGAAGGCATGGATGTTCCGTTCCTGGGGGAAATCCCGATGGATCCGGAGATTGCCGGGGCTTCCGACCTCGGGAAGCCTTTTGTCAGGCATTTCAGATCCAGCCCGGCTGCGGAGAGGATGCAGGCCATATGTGAACCATTGTTTCAAATGGATGAGGAGAAGCCCTGATTCTCATTCACCCGGATATCCCGAAGCGGGGGTGGATTTCCCTTCCTGTGGAGTGCGGGTAAGCAGGGGCCGGATAAAAGGATGGATTTGTTGATGGTTCAGAAGCATTATGACCTTGATATTCAAAAAGATCATGAGTGGTGCCTGCTCTGCGGCAACAGGAACCCCCGTTCACTTCATCTTGAATTTGACCCTGGTGAAGGGGAGGTCAGCGCAGAATTTACCCCGGGCCGAGAGCTGCAGGGATACAGCGGGATAATCCATGGGGGGATGGTGTCAGCACTTCTCGATTCAGCCATGACGCACTGTCTTTTCAGCCAGGGGGTTAAAGCCTTGACCGGTGAGCTGAATGTCAGGTTTCTCCATTCAGTGCGGGCTGACGAGCCCCTTAGAATCCGGGCCTGGATTACGTCATCAAGGCCGCCTCTCTACAAGTTGAAGTCAGAGCTGTCCCAGCACAGCAGGATCATGGCCCGGGCGGAAGCAAAATTTATGAAACAGGGAGATTTGAAGTGAGCTTTCCCGAAGCGGCAATTACCATTCTTTCGGACAACCACGCGGAGATGCCTTTGCTATCCGAGCATGGGCTGGCATTGTGGATTGAAACAGGCGGAAAAAGAGTACTGCTTGATACCGGGCAGGGAGCAGCCCTTACGCATAACGCCTCTCTGCTGGGCGTGTCACTGGCTGAGACGGATGTGCTGGTTTTGAGCCATGGCCACTATGACCATACAGGTGGAGTCCCGGATGTTTTACGGGAAGCACCCAATGCCGATGTATACCTCCATCCTGCCGCTTTCCTGCCCCGCTACTCCGTTCGCGGAGGGAAGCCGAAATCAGTGCAGATCCAGGGGGCGGCCATGAGTTCCATAGTCTCCCATCCTGAGGCCCTGGTCCACTGGGTAAGCGGCCCGGTCTTTTCAGCCGGCGGCTGCAGCCTGACTGGCCCGATTCCCAGAATAACCGGATTCGAGGATACAGGAGGGCCTTTCTACCTTGATCCGGGAGGGAATAATCCTGATTTGATAGAGGATGACATGGCGGTCTGGTTCGATTCTGAAGATGGGCTGGTGGTATGCACCGGATGCTGTCATTCCGGCATAATCAACACCCTTCATTACATTATTTCCCTGAGCGGGCAGTCCAGGATTAAACAGGTGGTCGGGGGGCTGCACCTGGTGGGTGCCGGGCAGGAGAGGCTGGAGCGGACTGCCGAAGCCCTGAACGAGATGCAGATCGAAGAGCTGGTCCCCTGTCACTGTACAGGGGACCATGCTGTTGAGTATTTATCCGGGAATCTCACCTGCCGAGTCCGCCCCGGCTATGCCGGATTGATACTGAAGTGAGTTTCAGGCATCCTGCACCCGGTGGTATCCGGCACCGTTGCCCACCTGCCGTTGCCCACCTTCGGCGGTCTCTATGCAGGGAACCAATGGCTGGTTCGTTTACTGAATCCTACGAGCATCAGCATGACCGGGACCTCAATTAATACTCCCACTACCGTCGCCAGGGCGGCTCCGGACGAAAGTCCGAAGAGCATAACCGATGTCGCTATTGCGACTTCAAAATGGTTGGATGCCCCGATCATGGCCGCCGGGGCGGCATCTTCGTATTTGAGTTTCAGCAATTTAGCCGCCCCGTAGCCGAGCGCGAAAATCAGGATGGTCTGGAGGAACAGGGGCACTGCTATCCAGACTATGGTCAAGGGATTGGACAGAATAACTTCGCCCTTGAAGCTGAAAAGAAGGACCAGGGTCAGCAGCAGGGCTGAAATCGTGATGGGAGTCAGCAGGTGCAGGAATTTCTCCCGGAACCAGGCTTCGCCTTTGGCGCGGATAACCCATTTCCGCGACAGGTATCCGGTGATTAATGGAAGGGCGACATAGACCGATACCGAGAGAAGCAGGGCCTGCCAGGGAACCGGAAGCCTTCCTATGCCCAGGAGAAACCCTCCCAGGATTCAGTAGAGAACCAGCATGGTAATCGAATTGATCGCAACCATGACCAGGGTCAGTCCGTCATTGCCTCTTGCCAGGTAGCTCCAGACCAGCACCATTGCCGTGCAGGGGGCAATGCCAAGGAGGATACATCCGGCAAAGTAGCTCCGCCATAACGGAATCTCCAGCATCTTGATACCTTCATGCAGGACAACCGTCCCGGCGCCGTGCTCCGCGCCTGCCGGCAGGTCAAGGCCGAAAGGGATCTTGACCAGGTCCATCGCTTCAGTACCGATAAATACGCGGAACAGTACGCCCAGGAATAGAAAGGCGATCCCGTACATGGTAAAAGGCTTCACAGCCCAGTTCAGGAAAAGGGTGAGGAAAACCGGTTTTCCGCTTTTCCCGGCTTTGACCACCCTGGCAAAATCGATTTTCACCATGATCGGATACATCATCAGGAAGAGGCAGATGGCTATTGGGATGGAAACAACCGGGGCCCCTCCGACGTTTAAGGACATTCCGTCCAGGGTCCGGGCCAGGCCGGGAGCGGCTTTCCCCAGGATTATTCCCCCGATGATGCAAAGCCCTACCCATAGTGTCAGGTAACGCTCGAAAATACTGGTCATTTTTCGGTCATTGGAACCATTGAGTGATGCCATTGTCATTTGGTTTTAGCCTCCCAAGCTTGAAGATTTTCGGGCAGAGTTTCAATAAAGGCCCTGATTTCATCCCTGACCCGGCGGTAAGGTTCCAGTTGCGCCTCCTCATCCGCCCCTTCCGCTGCCAGGGTTTCCGCCAGCCGGGGCGGGTCGTCAAAGCCCACATGGACAACCCTGGTGTTCCCCGGGAATATGGGGCATGTCTCATGGGCGTGCCCACAGACGGTTATCACGTAATCAAGTTCCGTGTCTTTGAAAGCATCAATGTGTTTGGACCGGTGTCCTGAAATATCCACCCCGGATTCAGCCATGACTGCCACAGCGTGGGGATTGAGGCCATGGGTTTCAACACCAGCCGAAAATGCCTCGATCCGGTCGGATTTCAGGTGGCGGGCCCATCCTTCAGCCATCTGGCTGCGGCATGAGTTTCCCGTGCAGAGAAATAATATTTTCGGATTCTTATTCATTTTCATGCTCCCGGATTTTTATTTTTCTGTCGGTTTGTCAGCAGATCAGAATTCGATTTTGAATATCTGGGTGAGTGAAAAATAGATTCCCGTCAGGATAAAGAGCACTCCTGTTATCCGACGGGCCCAGATTTCGAAAGACGCAACCCGGTTATAGGCACGCGCCACCCGGTTGGCGCCCATCCCTATCAACAGGGAAAACACCAGTACCGGCAGCCCGGTCGCAGCCCCGAAAGCCAGGGGCAGGACTATTCCTGAATCCTGCTGGAGCGCAAGGGGAAGCAGGGATCCGAAAAAGAGGGCAGCTGAAGTCGGACAGAAGGAAAGGGCGAATAGTATTCCCAGCAGGCCGGCTCCCCAGGCCCCAAGCCCTTCAACCCGCTTTTGCAGCCCGGCGCTTATTCCGGAACCTCCAATCCCGAAAGAAATCAGCTCCAGAAGAATCATTCCAACCAGGATCAGCACCGGGCCAAGGACCAGGTTCATGTATTTTTGCAGCGCATGGGAGACCGCCGGGGCGGAGAGGAGGCTCGAGACCAGCAGAACTCCCAGAAAGGCGTAAGTCAAGGCTCGGCCCAGGGTATAAAGGGATCCGGCAATGATAACGCTTCCCGGGCTGTCGACCCTCCTCCCGACAAAAGAAACAGCTGCAATGTTGGTGGCCAGGGGGCAGGGGCTTATTGAAGTCAGAATGCCCAGCCAGAAAGCGGTGATCATTGCCAGGGCGAACTCATTCATTAACTTGCCTGTTCCAGCAGGGTCCTGGTTTCGGCCTGGACGTATTCAAAAAAGGCTGCCCTGTCCTTTACCAGCTGCCATACCTGGTCCAGCCTCTTCCATTCTTTTTCTTCACCTTTGTCGAAGAGCGCCACCACTACAGTCCGGGTCGTAAGCTGATAGTCTTCCACGAAGTGACCGTTGGCAGGTTAAACAACATTTATTGACCTGATTTCCAGCTTTCCAGATACCAGTTCATCGCTGAAATAAGAGGTCATGGCTTCCATGGTAAATGATTCAATCGCCCTGCAGGTGTCGCAACGCATGGTCCCATGAAAGTATTGTGCCACTACCCTGATTTCAGGAACTGACGCATCTTCAGCCGCGCCTCCAGGGGAAGTCCCTTTATGGTCATTGCCGGAAACCGGGCCATTTGCAGGTTCGGCTGCGATTGAATCCACTGTTCCGGTATTACTCAACACCAGGTAGCCGATACTGACGGCCACGAAGGCCAGGAGAGCAAACGTAATAAATTTCTTGGTTTTCATGGAGTTGTCATCCCTATTTTGAGCTGGTTATTATTTTGTAGATCTCTTCAACAGAAGGATCCTTGCCTACGACCTTTACTTAGCCGTCAATGACCAGTGCCGGGGTCATAATAACTCCGAAGGACATGATCCGGTTGATATCCTCCACCTTCTCAATCTCGTATTGGAGTCCGGATTCAAGGGCTGCCTTGTCGGCTGTCTCTGCCAGTTTTTTGCATTTTGGGCACCCGGTGCCCAGGATTTGTATTTTCATAATCTTCTCCATTCTCGGTTTATCCAAAAAAGGTTCCGTACAGCACCCCGCTCAGAGTTGCCATTGCGATGGCCAGGCCGACGAAAACCGCAGTCTTTTTGGTTCCCAGTACGCTGCGGATTACCAGCATGTTGGGGAGGCTGAGGGCCGGGCCTGCAAGCAGCAGGGCCAGGGCGGGCCCTTTACCCATTCCGTTTCCGATCAGGCCCTGCAGGATCGGGATCTCGGTCAGGGTCGCAAAATACATGAATGCCCCGGCAAAGGACGCGAAAAAGTTGGCGCCCAGGGAATTGCCCCCTACAGCCCCGGCAATCCATTCAGAAGGAATCAGGCCTTCCTCCCCCACCCTTCCCAGGAGCGCTCCGGCAACCAGGACGCCCAAAAGCAGAAGGGGGAGGATCTGCTTGGCAAATTCCCAGGAAGAAGAAAACCATTCGGCGGTTTCACCCTCATCAGTGCTGGTGAAGGCTGATAATCCCACCACCCCGGCTGCAAAGGGAAGCATGGGCTGTTCCGGGAAAAGAAACGCCAGAACTGCGACCGGCACTGCAGTGACTGCAATCTTCCACCACTTAATTCCGAACCAGAGTGCCAGCATCAGGCCGAGGGCTGCCGAGAAGAAGGCGGTCAAGTGCCATTTTGAGCTGTACAGGAAGGCCCAGAGGCCGGTGGCCTCATCGGGTTGTCCCCAATTGGCAAAGACAAGTATGCCTACCATCGATGCGAAATAGAGAGCGTTCTGCCAGAGGGGCCTTGAAGGTTGTTCCTCCGGAAGGTTCAGCATGGCATCAGCCTTGGCTTTTTCCTCTTTATGAAAAATCAGGTGCATGGATACGCCGATAACAATACTGAAGGCCACGGCTCCCACTGCCCTGGCAATGCCGAGTTCCGGCCCGAGCACCCGGGCGGTAAGAGCTATGGCCAGCACATTGATTGCCGGCCCGGAGTAAAGGAATGCCGTGGCTGGACCCAGTCCCGCTCCCATCCTGTAAATTCCGGCAAAAAGGGGCAAAACCGTGCAGGAACAGACTGCCAGGATTGTTCCTGAAACTGACGCTACCCCGTAGGATGCAATTTTATTCGCCCTGGGTCCCAGGTATTTCATGACCGAGGACTGGCTGATGAAGACCGCAATCGCCCCGGCGATGAAAAACGCCGGGATCAGGCAGAGGAGGACATGCTCCCTGGCATACCATTTAACCAGGTGGAAGGCTTCCAGCAGGGCGTTGTCAAAACGTTCGATGCCGACAGGCAGGTAGAAGCAGGCCATGAATACCCCGGCAATCAACGCCAGGTTTTTCCACTCATCTTTCCATTTCATGCAGCAACTCTGTTTCTTGAATAAGCAACATTATTTTTTTTGGGGGGCTTCTCCGGCGATTCCTGATCTGAGCATGAGGCGGAATCGAGCAATTGTCATTTCCCCAGGCTTTTTTCCCATCCCGGAGTCCGAAGTTTCGGGTCAGGCCAGCATCTTCATCCGGTCCTCAAGGTTGATCTTTATAACCTCTTCCACGCAGTTCATGAACTGCAGGACGCAGGGCACCTTCAGGCTGTAGAAAACCTTTTTGCCCCGTTTGTCCACCTCGACTATTCCCGCCTGTTTCAGTACCGACAGGTGCTTTGATACCGTGGAGAAATCCGCATCTATGGAATCAACAAACTCACAGACGCATCTTTCGCCTCCGGCCAGTTCCTCGGCTATCCACAACCGGGTGGGATGGGCAAGAGCTTTCAGCACATTGGCCTTGGCCTGGTAATAGATTTTTTCCTTGTCAGTCATATTCCGCCTTTCGTTATTTCATTTGGCATAATAACCAAATGTTTTACGGGAAGTCAAATTTTTTCGGTTCATGCCCGGTTTTTTTTGCGGGTTAGGCCCTGCATTCCCTTGAACAGAGACAACCCCGATTCCGACCCCGCCCCTACCCTGAGATGAAATCCTTCTCACCCGCGAAAAATGGGGTAACTTCCGGGGAAGAGCCTGATTGCCGCCCGGCCCACCGGCCAGGGAGGTCTCCGTCGCTGGTTCTCAGAAATGGGAACGGGTAATGCGGAGAGGGCGGCAGGGCGGGGACAGGAGGAGCTGATGTTCGTTCGCTGCCTCAAACACCGAATTGTGATACTTTTAAATGGGACATTCGTCATTTATCCATAGCGTTTGTTCCTGATATAATTGAATTTGATGTTTTGGGTTTCAAATTAATCAAGACAAAGGATGAGAAGAGTTTAAATGGCGTCCGAAAATAGTAATTCATTTTTTGCCACGGCCAGGGATTTCGTGGAGAGAATTCTGGCTCTGAAGATCACTGAAGCTGAGAGGTTGCAGCCGGCCGAAGGCGATCCAATGAATATTTTCGGGGAGCGATACGAAGGGAATAAACCCCTGAAGGTTGCGGCTGTGATGGCCCTGTTTTTCCATTTCCTTATTTTCTGGATGGCTTTTCCCTTCCTGTCCAGCCAGGTCTTTATACCATCCAGAGACGTCCTGGTATTGAAGCAGCTGGCGCTTCCTTCCCGTCCTGCCGGCGGGAGTCCTGAGCAGGCCCAGGCCGTACAGCCCAGGGAAACAACGCCCCGGCCCAATCCGGTGCTTGTCCCGATTCCGGATCCCACCCCTTTTGAGCCGGAGCCGATGGAGCGTCCCGAAAGGCTGGACACTCCCTCAGTGATGGATGAAATTAGCACGGAACTGAATATCGGGGACATCTCCGCGCCCGGAGGAAGGGGGCAGGGAGGCTCAGGCACGGGAAGCGGAGTTTCCAGCGGAAGCGGCAGTGCGGCCGGCGCCGGGGACGGAGTGTATTCTCTGGGGAGTGGTGTAACGAATCCCGTTCTCCTGGTCAAGACTACTCCCAGTTATACTGATGAGGCGGTGAAAGCCAAAGTTCAGGGGATTGTCCTTCTTCGGGCTGTTATCAGAAAAGATGGAAGCGTCACTGACATTGAGGTGCTGAGGGGCCTTGGTTACGGCCTTGATGAAAGGGCGATTGAGGAAATCGCAACCCAGTGGAAATTTCGTCCCGGGACCCTGCAGGGAAAACCGGTCAATGTCCTGGCAACTATTGAAGTAATGTTTAACCTCCATTAAGAACTGCCCATCTGTTTTATTAATACTACGGCACGAATCAAACGCATGAAGAAAAATGCTTTTTTCCTGGGCGCTTTCATATTTTTTCTGGACCGGGTTACCAAGCTGCTTGCTGAAGCCAACGCTGAGATTCTAAGCGGATACCATGGCTTCCCTCTCATTGACGGTTTCTTGAAGCTGCAGCTTGTCGGCAACAAAGGCATAGCTTTCGGTCTCCTTCATTCAGTGGAGGGAGCCTGGAAACCCGTTTTTCTCTCCGTAATTGCAGTAGTTGCCATTGCGGTCCTCATCATCTACATGTTCCACACCCCGGAGCGGGAGAAGTTGGTATTCGCTGCCTACGGGCTGCTCCTGGGGGGTATCCTGGGAAATTTTTACGACAGGATATTCAAGGGAGAAGTAACGGATTTTATTACCCTGCACTGGAGAGACTCGTTTGCCTGGCCGACCTTCAACATCGCGGACGCGGCGATCACCATTGGCGTAGTTTTTTTGCTGCTGGGATCCTTTTTCATTAAGGGGAAGCCGGCCCCCAATGCGGCCGCTCTGTTTATGGCTGCCTTTCTGGTGATCCAGCCCCACACCGGAGAAGCTGAGTCCGTCCTGGGCAGGGTGGAGGCGGAATATGCTGATATCAGTAGTTTTTCCGCTGATTTTGTGCAGGCTTTCTCCAGCAGGGGCATTTCCTCAACTGAAACAGGCCTGGTGATGATGAAAAGGCCCGGCTACATGAGGTGGGAATATCAGTCTCCGGAGCGCAAGGTGTTTATAGCTGACGGGGACAAGGCCTATTTCTACCTTGAAGAAGAGAAACAGCTCCTGGTGTCCTCTTTTAACATCGAAGAATCGAGCTCGCCCCTTCTTTTTTTTCTGGGGCGCGGGGATATTGTTTCCAGGTTTCATACCTCCCTTATCAACGGAGAAGAGGGGATATTTGTTAAACTCGGTCCCAGGAATCCGGATCCTGAAATTGAGGAGCTAATCATGGAGATTGACGAATCAGATTACATGATTCGCAGAATAGTGTTAAGGGATCCGGTCGGGCAGCAGAACGAGTACATTTTGACAAACATGCATAAAAACGTGCATATTTCTGATAAGCAATTTGAGATCACGGTTCCTGGTGATGTTGAGATCATAGAACAGTAAGGAGAGCGTATTGGACAGGACGAGAGCTTATATTTCCTCCACGGGGATGTATTTCCCTGAGAAAAAGGTTACAAATGATGAGTTCGCAAAAACAATGGATACTTCAGATCAGTGGATCAGGGATAGAACCGGAATTGCTGAGAGAAGATTCAGTGCTGAAGGGGAAGTCACCAGTGACATGTCGGCCAAAGCTGCCATGGACTGTCTGGATAAAGGCGGCGTTGACCCTTCAGAAGTAGACGCGATAATAATATGCACTGTAACGCCTGACATGTTTTTCCCTGCCACTGCGTGCCTGGTCCAGCACAAGATAAAAGCGGTGAACGCCTGGGGGTTTGATCTGTCGGCGGCGTGTTCCGGATTTGTTTACGGACTCGCTACCGGAACCCAGTTTATTGAATCGGGAAGGTATAAGAAAGTCCTGGTAATCGGCAGCGATACCATGACCAGCATTGTGGACTTTACCGACCGCGCAACCTGCGTATTATTTGGTGATGGAGCGGGGGCAGTGCTTCTTGAGCCCAGTCCGGACGGCGAAGCCGGAATCCTTGATTTTGACCTCCACACAGATGGCAGCGGAAAGGAATTCCTTTACATGCCGGCTGGAGGCAGCCTTAATCCTCCTTCCCGCGAGACCGTGGATAAGGGCATGCATTTTGTCCATCAGGATGGACGGACGGTTTTCAAATTTGCGGTCAAGTATATGACGGAGGTTTCGGAAAAGCTGCTGGAGCGCAACCGGATAGCGGTTGAGGATATGGCCCTGGTAATTCCCCACCAGGCTAACATGCGGATCATTAAATCCATCAGTGACCGCCTTGGGCTTCGCGAAGACCAGCTGGGGCTCAATATTGAAAAATACGCCAACACCACGGCCGCAACAATTCCGACCTGCCTTTGTGAATATCACAGGGAGGGAAGGCTGAAAAAGGGCGACCTGGTACTGGTCAGCAGCTTTGGTGCCGGCTTCACCTGGGGAAGCGTACTTTTCAGGTGGGGAATCTAAACCCGGGTCTCACATTCAGATGAAGAGGTCGTCTCCCTTGACATCCTGTTTGTCCCGCGCCTGTCTCTTTCCAAAGAGGAATTCAAGACCCTGGCGGAAGCCTTTGATAAGGGAAGAGATTTCAATCACCGGCTTCAGGATGTCCTGCTGAATCAATTCAGTTGTCTGCTCAAATTTGACGACAGTATCTGAAACAACCTCATCGATTTTTTCTGCCTGCCGGCCTCCAAGGCTGACCAGCTTGCCGATAAGCTCATCAACGTCAGCAGTTCTCTCCTGGAACATTTCGTCGATTTCTTCGGACCTGGTCCGGATGGTTTCAGAAATGTTTTTCAGGCTGCTTAGGCTGTTGGCTACGTCCTGCAGCTGTCCGGCTATCTCCTTGGCTTCGTATTCCAGTTCCTGTGAGGAACGGGTAATCTGGCCGATCAGTTCCCTGCTTGAATGCAGGAGCCGCCAGGCGAAAAAACCCTGAACCAGGACCGCCAGAGCTGTGACTCCGACAAAGATTATTAAAAGTGTTTCTGCGTTCACGGTGATAATGCACCCCCGGCTTTAGAGATAAATGGAAAGCATCAGGAATCCTGGAGCTTCGATTTCTGGCTCTGGTAGGCCTTTTTCCCGGATTCAACAGCCTGGCTGAGCTGCTCTTTCTGCTTGGTGATAGTCTCTCTGCCTTTTTCAATGGTTTCATTTATCGCGCTGGTCACATCTTCCTTCTTTTCCTGCAGGCGTTCTTTTCCAGCTGAAACCCGGCGTTCAAGTTCTTCGGCGCTGTGCTTGGCTCTGCTTCCCAGGAGTTCTCTTGTTTCTTCTCCGGTCTTGGGCGCAAATAGAAGTGCAACTGCAGCTCCTATGCATCCTCCCGCCAGAAAGTAAACGAATTTTTCGCTAAATCCACTTGAGGCCATGTTTTCATTCTCCTTTAACATATAAACAATCCTGTATGGAATGTTTTGGTGATCTTGGATTATCAGCTTTTAGAGTATCATAGAACGAGCATGAGAATAAACGAAGATATTTGGAAGACAGGGGAAAAAGTTGTGAAAGCTCTATCGGTTGCCGGGTCTGACAGCGGAGGTTGTGCAGGCATTCAGGCTGACCTGAGGACCTTTTTTTCACTGGGCGTACATGGAATGACAGCAATAACCGGAATAACAGCCCAGAACACCTGCCGTGTCCAGGAGATCTTCAATATTCCTCCCGGAATGGTGGCCTCCCAGATCGATGCCGTTATGACGGACATCGGTGCGGATGCCGTGAAAACCGGAATGCTTTCCGATCCGGAAACCATTTCAGTTGTGGCTGAAAAGCTTCGTGAGTACGGAATCAG